>CALNCF010000136.1 GCA_937875035.1 uncultured Sphingobacteriaceae bacterium
TATGTGCTGCCGAATATCCTTGAGCTGAAGAAGCTGTCGGCTTATATGTCGGCGCTGAACGGCAAGGAAGGACAGCTCAAGTCATTTGTCGACAGTAACCAGCAGTACACCCGTATGAGCTACCAGATAGCTGACATCGGCTCTAAGAAGATGAAAGTGTTGATGAGCGAGCTCCGTCCGAAGGTAGATTCGATCTTCGACCCGGCTAAATACGATGTGCACCTTACCGGGCACAGCCTCATGTTCCTGAAGAATAACGATTACCTGCTCGACAACCTGATCGAGAGCCTTATTATCGAGATCATACTGATCACGCTGCTGGGGCTGGCCCTGTTCCGTTCGTTCCGTATCATCCTGCTGTCGAAGATACCTTGTCTTATTCCCCTCGTCATCACAGCCGGGATCATGGGTTTTCTCGACATTCCGTTCAAGCCTTCCACGATCCTGATCTTCAGCGTGGCCTTTGGTATTTCTTCGGATGGAAGTATATACCTGCTGACCAAGTACAGGCAGGAGCTCACCAAATACAAACGTAGTGCGGCCGACGCGATCTCTGTAGCGATCAAAGAAACAGGGCTGAGCATGATCTATACCTCGGTGATCCTGTTCTGCGGATTTGCGATCTTCTCTGCTTCCGATTTCGGCGGAACCATGGCCTTAGGTATCCTGGTGTCGCTCACGCTTTTGGTTTCCCTGTGTACCAATGTCGTGCTGCTCCCGGCTATCCTGTTGTCGATCAGCGAACGAAAGCCTAAAGGAGAACGTACAAAATAAAAGCGATCAGCTTATGATATGAACAGCACTGCGGAGACCCGGGTGCTGTTCGTGTTTAATGGGATATCTGTTCAGCCATCATCCTGTAAAAACAGCAAAGCCCTTCGTTTGCACGAAAGGCTTTGTTATGATCGGACGGAATCCGGAATACCTATTTATTATTAACAAGCAGGAATTCCTGCAGGCGTTTCTGGTTACCCACGATCCATACGATGTCGCCATACTGGAACTGCGTGGTAGAATCGGGGTTCAGCATTCGCGTGGAATTACGTTCGATACCGACCACCAATGCGTTGGCTTTCTCGCGCAGGCCCGATTCGCGGATCGTGTACGCCATTAATGGCGATGATTTGGTGACCACGAATTTCTGAAGCACCAGGTTTTGTTTTTCCAGCTCGCTGTCATTGGAATCGTCGCCTGAAACATGCTCGATCAGGTCTTTCAGCTGATCCAGCTGATCGTCGGTACCGATCACAGCCAGCTTGTCGCCCGGGTATAAGCGTTCGTCACGACCCGGTGTGGCGATGATCGCTTTCCCGCGTTCGATCAGCGCGATGTTCACGCCGAACTCTTCACGGATACCTGATTCCATCAGTGTTTTACCGATCAGTGGTGATTGCGGTGAAACCTCAAAGCTCACTAAGTGAGCATCCCATGGAACAATATCCGTATGTTTCGTTTCCGCATTTTCACGCTCGTTCAGGTTGCTGAGGAAACGTTTTTCGATCCGGTTATAAAAGGCTTGCAGCTTGCGGGAGAAAAGAAACAGCCCGGTAATAATAGCTGCCAGCGTAATAATGATCGCGATCGATTTCGACAGGTACAGGTTGAGCAGGAAGATCACCGGGAGGATCGCGATAATGATCCGCGAAAGTTCCAGCACGATCAGCGGCGCCCGGTTCACTTTTTTATTCAGCCATAAATGAGAGTATGCTTTTTTCTGGATCCTGCGGATGGCTAAAGCCCAGAAGAACGGAGCCATGAACAGCAGGGTAATGATCACAATAAAAAATGCGGAACGGCTGTCTCTCACCAGCTCATCGGTGAACAGCGGCCGGATATAACGTGAAGAAAGGAACACGATCGCGATCAGCATTACCGAGTGAATGATGATATTCATCACGTAGGATTTCAGCAGCACCTTCCAGTCGCTCATGGCCGTGATCTGCTGGGTACCGCTGCTGTAGCGGTTGATGCTCACCAGCAGCCTCTGCGGAAGCGTACGCTCCAGGAAAGAATAGAATGGTCCTGATAAACGGATGAGGTATGGGGTGGTAAAGGTGGTAATGGCCGATACGGCTACGGCGATCGGGTACAGAAAATCGCTGGTTACTTTAAGCGAAAGCCCCAGGGTGGCGATGATGAATGAAAACTCCCCGATCTGCGCGAGGCTCATACCTGCCTGTACCGAGGTCTTCAGCGGTTGTGCCGAAAGCAAGGCCCCGAGCCCGGAGCTGAGGAATTTACC
>CALNCF010000137.1 GCA_937875035.1 uncultured Sphingobacteriaceae bacterium
AAGAAATGGCTTGATTCCCCTCAGCCTTCCGTCATTGTCTTTGCCCTGGTCCTGATCGACCAGTTCAAGCAATTTGAAGCGGAGCAGGATATTCTGCTGCTGCTTGCTCATCCCGACGAAAAGGTGCGTAAGCAGGCGATCATATGCCTGGGGAATATGGAAGCATATGATGCGGGAGCCGTGATGATTGATCGCTTCGATGTGGAAAACCAGCTGCTGAAAATAGAGATCGTGATCGCGCTGGGGCGTATCTGCAGTGAAGAAGCGATCGATTTCCTGAAAAAGCAATTGTATAATGAATCCTTTGATATCGCGTTGGCTGCGGCTGTTGCGCTGAACAGATCGGGTGCTGGTGGACAGGACTTCCTGAAGCTGGCCGGGAATACAGAGCATACCCGTGTAACTGCTATTATAAAACATGCCTTAGACGAACGACTGAACCTGATATAAATGTTTGATATACTGATCCAGCTTTTTTCCCGGTTTGTGAGTAATGCGATCCTGTATTACGCGATAGCGGTATGCTCATCCTACGTATTGCTGGCAGTGTATTCGGCTTTCGAAATGGCGTACTATAAGAAGAAGAACAGTTATGTGGATTTCCGCTCGATCCTCTCTTCGCCGATCGCTCCTTCGATCTCGATCATCGCGCCAGCCTATAATGAAGAGCATACCATTGTAGAGAATATCCGTTCATTGCTTTCCCTCTACTATAATAATTTTGAAGTGATCATTGTGAACGATGGCAGCAGGGATGCCTGCCTGGAAAAGATGATCCGTCATTATGACCTGGAGCTGGTCGACTTTGCGGTGAATATTAAGATCCCCTGTAAGGAGATCAACAAGCTTGTGGTGGTGGATAAGATAAACGGAGGGAAAGCGGATGCGCTGAATGCAGGGATCAATATCTCTCAAAAGGATATCATTGCCTGTATCGATGTGGATTGTATCCTGGAGCAGGATGCCCTGTTGAAAATGGTCAAGCCTTTCCTGGAAGAAAACACACGGGTCATTGCTACCGGAGGTGTGATCCGGATCGCCAACTCCTGTGAGGTAGAAGACGGGCGCATTGTTAAGGTAAACCTTCCCCGCGAATTCCTGCCGCGTATGCAGGTGCTGGAATATTTCCGTGCCTTCCTGATGGGGCGCATGGCCTGGAGTCGGCTGAATGGCTTATTATTGGTTTCGGGCGCGCTTGGATTCTTCGATAAGCAGGTCGTGATCGCCTGCGGAGGCTACAATCCTGAGACAGTGGGCGAAGATATGGAGCTGGTGGTGCGCATGCGCCGGTATATGTCGGACCGCAAGGAAAAATATAAGATCGTGTATGTGCCCGATCCCTTATGCTGGACAGAAGCGCCATCAACCTTTAAGGTACTGGGGCGCCAGCGCAATCGCTGGATGCGCGGCACTATCGAAACCCTGCTTATCCATCGTACCTTATTCTTTAATCCGAAATATGGTCTGCTGGGCTTGCTTAGCTTTCCTTATTGGTTCCTCTTCGAATGGCTGGCGCCGATCATCGAATTCTTAGGGCTGATCTTTGCATTACTGCTGATGCTTTCGGGGTATATCAGCTGGGAATTCTTTCTCACCCTGCTCGGAGCTGTGTATACCTTTGCGATCATGATCTCTTCGTTCTCCCTGCTATACGAGGAACTATCATATCACCAGTACCGCAACAAGCGCGACGTTTACAAGCTCTTTTTTGTAGCTTTAACAGAGCCTTTTTTCTATCATCCTTTATCGGTGATCTGGTCGATACAGGGCAATCTCGATTTCCTGACAGGTAAGAAAGCCTGGGGTGAAATGACCCGTGCAGGTTTTAAGAAGAAAGCATAATGCTTATGAAAGCACACGAACGTTATCCCTACTTCCTGAATAAGATCATTGTTGGCCTGAACTCCTTTATCGGCATGATGCTCGGTATGATGATACTGTTCATGCTGCTGAGGGCAGGAGAGTATGTTGCGCTTCGCATGCTGCATGACATTACCCCCAATACCGTCAGGTTGCAGGCCGGTGCCTTGCTGTACGACCTGGTCTTTTTCTCGCGGCTTGCCTGGTGGATGATGATCCCGGCGCTGATCGGCTACGCGCTGCTCGACATACGGGTGGTGAATTTTATGCTGCTGCTGGCGATCCTACTGGGCGGACTGATCTATATCGCGCTGATCCAGTATTTTACACAGGCCCTGGTGCCGCTTGGCGCGGACCTGTTCGGGTACAGCCGGGAGGAGATTGAACAGACCGTGGGCGCTTCGGGCGTTGTTAGCCTGCTGGGATTTATTCCCTACCTGCTGTTTATGGTCGTTGCCGTATACCTGCTGTTTTTCCTGCGGAAATATGATTACCCGCGTGTAATGTTCTTCGTGCTTTTAGCCGTTTGTGTCCTGCATTTTATTTTTCCGCAATACGAACAGCCGGAATCGAAGAAGTTTAACACAGATATGGAGTATTACCTGGTGTCGAACAAGCTGGCCTATTTTTCCAACAGCGCTGCCGCGTATTTCGATCATGATGGGCATCGGGTCTTCGATGGCTTTTATTATGATGACCTGGCATCCACGCAATACACCGACCCGAAATATCCTTTCCTGCATATCGATTCTACACCCGATGTGCTGGGGAATTATTTTGACCGGTTCGATGGTCCTCCCAACCTGGTTTTTATTATCGTAGAAAGCCTGGGTAAGGCTTATTCCGGTAAGAACGCGTACCTGGGGAGCTTTACGCCTTTCCTGGATTCGCTTGCCGGGCATGGTCTGTACTGGGAAAATTTCCTGAGTAACGGCGGGCGTACCTTCGCTGTATTACCTTCTATGTTTGCATCGCTTCCTTTCGGGAAACAGGGCTTCCTGGAGCTGGGTGAAAAGATGCCGCCTCATCAGTCCATGATCCGCCTGTTAAAGGCCAACGGGTATCATACCGCATTCTATCATGGCGGACAGGCAAAGTTTGATAACATGAAGCTCTTCCTGCAACGACAGGATATCGACTTTATACAGGAAGAGGATAACTTCGGTGGGAATTACAGCAAGATGCCTGCAAACGAGGGTGGCTTTACCTGGGGCTATGGCGACCTCGAGCTTTTTAAGCGTTATTTTGAGCTGAAGAAGCCGGCGAGTGGTCCCCGCCTCGAGATATTCTTAACCGTATCGAACCATAGTCCTTTTAAGGTGAATAACCAGTCCCGCTACCAGGCGATGTTCGAGCAGCGGATGGTAACCCTGGGTATCAGCGAAGCGAGAAAGAACGAATGCCGTAAGTACAGGGAAATGTACAGCTGTATCATGTATTCGGATGATGCGATCCGCCAGTTTATCAACGATTATTCCAAACGCCCGGATTTTAAGAATACGATCTTTATAATTACCGGTGATCACCGGATGCCGGAAATCCCGATCGCGACCAAGATCGACCGTTTCCATGTGCCGCTGATCGTGTATTCCCCGAAGCTGAACCGTACGGCCACTTTCTCTTCCGTATCCACGCACATGGATATCACACCTACTTTCCTGGCCTTCCTGAAACATCATTACGGGGTAAAGATCCCGGAATACGCGGCATGGGTAGGAAATGGTATCGATACCGCGCATCTCCTGCGTAACACGCATTCCGTAGCGATGATGCGCAATAAGAACCAGATGGTGGATTACATCGATTACGGGAATTTCCTGTCGGAAGAGCAGGTGTATATCATCGAAAACGAAATGAATATCGACATCAATAATAACCAGCAGGTGCTGAATACGGTGAAGGCTAAATTCAATACGTTTAAAACGCGGAACGAAAAATCGGTGATGTCGTTGCTGCCCGATTCCATTGTGAATTTTAAACCCTGATCAATTTTTTCGGTATGCTTTTCTTCGTAATACCGGTTGATGATTGATCTCACCATCGGCAAATAGAAATCGTAGAAGAAGCTTTCGCGCTCCCCGTAGTTACGCTTATTGATGGACAGCGATTTGATATATTCGATCCCCCTGAAATGACTCAGCCGGGTATCGATGGGGTTATCGGAGAAATCGCCTGCAAAATAATACATATGATTTCCCGAATCTTTTTTCTGGATCACTGCCGGGAATACACGCAGGATGTTATGGGCATTTAAGATGGAATCTCCCTGGTCGTTCGTATTCAGCTCGAACACCGCGGCCACGTTATTCAGCCTGGAGGTCTGGTTGATCTCGAACCAGAAAGGGTACCGGATCTCCGCGGGGATCCGCAGCTCCTTTTGCGCGGCCGGGGTGCTTTTGATCAGGGGAGCGATGCCGTTCAGGTGTGAGCGGTATTCAAGGATCTCTACCTGTTCGTTGTTGTTTACGAGCACGAGTCCTTCTCCGCGGAAAGGCCATTTCCCTTCGTGATCACGCATGTAGTTCCGGGTCACCCAGCCTGGCAGCTGGTCTGTTCTGTTGGTATCAAGCTGTTCATAATAACGTCCGGTCCAGCCCGTCCAGCGAATATCGTACAAGGCTTCGAACTCCTTACGGACCACTTCCGAAGTAGGCGAAGCGATGCAGTTGAACTCGCTGATGAGGAGCTTCTTTTTTGCTTTCATGTAACGCATCAGCTCCATATCCTGCGGGCTTAATCCGCCATAGATCTTCTTCGAGATCTCTACCCGGTTACCACCATACCAGTCGTTATCGTATATGCCATAAGTATCGGTGAAGTAAGCCATATCCAGCTCATTACTCATCTTCTCCAGTTGCCCGGAGCTCAGCTGATCGAGGTCGCGGATACTGAATTTTTTATTTTCCAGGGGGAAGAACCCCAGGTAATCCTGTGAGGGGTTGTAATAGGAGCCGTCGACACGCGTATACTGGCTATTGGTCAGCACCCAGTTCAGGGATTCGTGCTCCTGTGGCGGGTATTGTAAAACCGTTTTATCAACGATGAGCGCATTCAGCTGCTTCTTCGGGGTGAAGAACCAGGCCAGCCACATCCACAGGGGCAGGAGCAGCAGCAATACGATACAATATCCGATGATCCTGGCGCGCATGATTAAAATGATTTTTCGATCCC
Organism: uncultured Sphingobacteriaceae bacterium; assembly: GCA_937875035.1. Taxonomy (GTDB): domain Bacteria; phylum Bacteroidota; class Bacteroidia; order Sphingobacteriales; family Sphingobacteriaceae; genus CALNCF01. The sequence goes on from CALNCF010000137.1 coordinate 5,032, forward strand.
GATGCTGAAGTTATAATTGGTCCGGTAATTCGATCTGCTTACCTCTTCGTACGCGATGCCGGTGCCCACGGAGCCGATCACCGATTTGCCCAGCATATGCTGGAACGCGATGCGGGCGCGTTGTGAGTTGAGCAGGATGCTGTTTGTTCCGAGGTTGTTCTGCCGGATGCGCAACTCGTCCGGACTCAGTCCGCTGGCCAGTGTCAGTGTGAAATAATTATCGGCGCTCGCCAGGTAATAACGGGTGATCAGGCTCAGCGATTGAGAGGAGCCTGCGGATCCCGGGATATAGCTCGGCCTGAGCGAGAACCAGAAGCTCTTCCAGTATTTTCCGACAGAGCCTGTATAAATGACCGTGGAGGCACTGAATTCCAGGTAACGGATACCGAGCTCTGCTTCGAATGCATTTGGCAGGCTGCGGTAAACAGATGCGCCGAGACGGAATTCCGGGAAGATGGCATCATTGGAGATACCGCCACTCACATAGGCATACATCTTTTTACCCAGGCTTGGATACATGTCGACCTCGTATTGCAGTCCC
>CALNCF010000138.1 GCA_937875035.1 uncultured Sphingobacteriaceae bacterium
CGATAAATGCAATTACCCATGAATTCGTCATGGGAGATGGAAAAAAGATTTCCATTGAAACTGGCAAATTAGCCAAACAAGCCGATGGATCGGTAGTCGTAAGAATGGGTGATACCATGTTGCTCGCTACGGTCGTATCAACCAAAGATGCCAAGGATGGTGTCGATTTCCTGCCCTTATCTGTTGATTACCAGGAAAAATATGCGGCTGCGGGCCGTATTCCGGGTGGTTTCTTAAGAAGAGAAGCGAGACTTTCTGATTACGAGGTGCTGATCTGCCGCCTGGTAGACCGTGCCCTGCGTCCTATGTTCCCTGAAGATTATCATGCAGATGTACAGGTGATGATCTCCCTGATCTCTGCCGACAAGAATATTATGCCGGATTCCCTGGCTGCCTTAGCGGCATCAGCGGCGATCTCGATCTCTAACATTCCTTTTAACGGTCCTATCTCTGAAGTACGTGTAGCCCGCATCGATGGTCAGTTTGTGATCAACCCGATGATCGATGAGCTGGAACGTGCGGACATCGAGCTGATCGTTGCCGGTTCTGCTACCGATATCGTGATGGTGGAAGGTGAGATGAAAGAGGTATCGGAGAAAGAAATGGCAGATGCCATCACTTTTGCGCACGAAGCGATCAAATTACAGGTACAGGCACAGCTTGACCTGGTGGCTAAGGTGGGTGAGAAGGTGAAAAGAACCTATAAGCACGAGCCTGATCCACGCCCGGAACTGCAGGAGCAGCTGCATGCTTTCGCATACGACCGCATTTACCAGATCGCGAAAGCAGGCCTGGGTAAGGATGAGCGTGCCGCTGCCTTCAAAGAAGTGCGTGCAGAGTTCGAAGCGACCGTTCCTGAGCAAATGGCGGAAGCTGAATACGCGTTCCTCGTAAAGAAATACTACCACGACCTGGAATATGATGCCGTACGTAACCTGATCCTTGATGAAGGCATCCGTTTAGACGGAAGACATACCAAGCAGATCCGCCCGATCTGGTCGGAAGTGGGCTACCTGCCATCTGCGCACGGTTCTGCCGTGTTCACACGCGGTGAAACACAATCGCTGACCACGGTTACCCTCGGTGCCAAGACCGACGAGCAGCTGATCGACGGCGCGATGTTCTACGGATACAACAAATTCTTATTACACTATAATTTCCCTGGATTCTCTACCGGTGAGGTACGTCCTAACCGTGGAGCAGGAAGAAGAGAGATCGGTCACGGAAACCTGGCGATGCGTTCGCTGAAACAGGTGCTTCCGCCTGATGCCGAGAACCCGTACGTGATCCGTATCGTGTCGGATATCCTCGAATCGAACGGCTCATCTTCGATGGCGACCGTATGCGCGGGAACGCTGGCGCTGATGGACGCAGGTGTACAGATCAAGGCGCCGGTTTCCGGTATTGCCATGGGACTGATCACCGATCCGGCCTCTAAAAAATTCGCGATCCTTTCAGATATCTTAGGTGATGAAGATCATTTAGGTGATATGGACTTTAAAGTAACCGGTACCGAAAAAGGGATCACTGGCTGCCAGATGGACCTGAAGATCAACGGACTTGCATACGAAACCCTGGTAGAAGCGCTGGAACAGGCGCGCGAAGGCCGTCTGCATATCCTTGGTGAGATGAAGAAGACCATGACTTCTCCAAGAGAAGATTACAAGCCGTTTGCTCCGCGTATCATCGAGATCCGTGTGGCGAAAGAATTTATCGGCGCGATCATCGGACCTGGTGGAAAGATCATCCAGGAAATGCAGCGTGAAAGCGGTGCGACCATCAGCATTGAAGAGAAAGATAATGTGGGTATCGTTCAGATCTACGCGTCTGACAAGGACGCGATCGATTTTGTGGTGAACAAGATCAACGGTATTACCGCGGTGGCTGAGATCGGCGAAGTATACGAGGGCAAGGTGAAATCGATCATGCCTTTCGGCGCGTTCGTAGAGATCCTGCCGGGTAAGGATGGTCTGCTTCACATTTCGGAGATCGACTGGAAGCGTTACGAAACTATGGATGGCGTGCTGGAAGTAGGCGAGGTGGTGAAGGTGAAGCTGCTGGATGTGGATAAGAAAACCGGCAAGATGAAGCTTTCGAGAAAAGTGCTGCTGCCAAGACCTGAAAAAAGTAAGGAGCAAAGTACTGAAGCTCCTCAGGCATAATTGAAGAGATGCCCGGTTCACTACCGGGCATTTTTTTTTGACAGGTTTGGCGGGGATTTTGAATATCTTGTATGAGAAATTATGCAGGAACGCTACACCAGATTCAAAAAGATTTTACGCATTGTATGGAAATCCCTCGCATGGATCGTGCTGTCGGTTTTTCTACTGCTCCTGCTCGTGATGCTGATCATCCGTATTCCTGCGGTTCAGCAGCGGCTCGTTTCGGAAGTGACTTCCTTCGTTTCGGGCAAGACCAAGACCCGGGTGGTTATCGGGTCTATCTATTTTAATATTCCTAAAACATTGGATATAAGCGGTTTTTATGTGGAAGATCTCCATCATGATACCTTGGCTTATATCGGCAATCTCCAGGTGAATGTCGCCCTGCTTCCGCTTTTATCCAAGGAGATCAAGGTGAATCGTTTTACGCTGGAAGATGTGCGCGCACGTGTGTATAACACACAGGCCGACTCTGTATTCAATTACCAGTTCATCATTAACGCGTTCGCTTCGGATACGGTCGCTGAAAAGAAGCCTGACGCGGAGCGTGGAGCGGATTCCTCATCATCGTGGAATTTTAACGTCGGCACAGTGGCGCTTAAGCGTATCGATGTGGCCTATCTCGATTCTTTTTCGGGAAACCTGGCAACGATCCAGCTGGGTGAATTAGAGATCGACATGGACCGGCTGGACCTGCGGAAGAAGAAGATCCTGGTATCATCCATCGGGCTGCACGACACCCGCGCCAGCTACATCCAGACCCGGAAGAGCAGCAAAGTGGATACGACAGCATCCGCACCCTTCGATTACGAAATACAGCTCGACCGCTTATTACTGGAAAACGTGAACCTGCGCTACGCGAGTGATGTGCTAAAGAATGAGGGACACGCGAATATCGGTAAGCTGGAGCTGCGCCCGGAGAAGCTTGATGTCGCGGCTAATACCTATTGGGTGCGTACTTTCCTGCTGCACAGCTCGGAGCTGGCCTACCATCAATATAAAGGTGCTGCTTCCGTATCGCCGAGGGATACACTGGAAGCCGCCGCGGATTCTGTTACTGCCCTGCCTTTTCATATCAGGCTGCGTAACCTCGACCTGAAAGACAATACGCTGGCTTATGATAATGACCTGGTTCCGGCGCAGCGCGACCGCTTCGACGCGAACCATCTCAGGCTGGAAGAGGTGCTGGTCAATATCCGGAATATCGAGTATGTGAATGAAGAAGTGAAAGCCATGATCCGGAACGTGAGCTTTAAGGAACAGTGTGGCTTTGAGCTGCAAAAGCTCAAGGGGAACGTATTCTATGGCGCGAAGGAATCGTACGTGGAGAACCTGGAGCTCCAAACGCCTTATAACCGCCTGAACGCGGATCTGAAGCTGGGCTATCCGTCCATTGCATCCTTGTCCGACAGCCTGGCCAGGCTGCGTGCAGATCTGCGCATCAGCGATACAAAGCTGAATGTACGCGACGTATTGTTTTTCGCTCCTGAGCTTCGTAAGAATGATATGGTAGCCAGTAACCTGGCTACCGTTGCCGATATTCAGTTAGTGGTCAAGGGTATGCTGAGCGACCTGGAGATCCGGCGCTGCCAGGTGTCGCTGCTGGACGCGACCCTGTTACGGATGCAGGGGCATATTAACGGCTT
>CALNCF010000139.1 GCA_937875035.1 uncultured Sphingobacteriaceae bacterium
GCGGCAAATGTACTTAATTTTATTGGTATTTAGCCGCAAGGGAGAAATAGGAAAAACCGCGTTCAGGCAGGCAGGAGGCCATACCAGGCCCCTGAAAACAAAACAGCCGACCTTTAGGGGCCGGCTGAATTGAAACATAAAACATGAAAAAATTATTTTCTTAGCTCTAACTTCTTGATGATCGCACGGTATCTTTCGATATCCTTGTTCATCAGGTAATTTAATAAGGCTCTTCTTTGCCCTACTAATTTAGTTAATGATAATTGAGTGGAGAAATCTTTTCTATTTTTTTTCAGATGCTCGGTTAAATGAGCGATTCTGTACGTAAAAAGAGCGATCTGACCTTCGGATGTACCGGTGTCTTTTTCACTTTTACCATGCGCTGCGAAGATCTCAGCTTTCTTTTCTTTACTTAAATACATTCTTGAATAATATTAAAGCGGTTAAACAATTGATTGAATTAGGGAACAAAAATAAGCAATATTCCCTAATCTGCAATGAAAAAATTGAAAACAGCGAAAAGCCAGGGCCGGATTACAAAAACAAATAAAACACTAAATATCAAATAGTTAATCAAAATAACCAACCCCCTAAACAGCTAAAACAAGGGTTTCCACAGCCCGATCCCGGCAGTTTTATTTTTCCACAAAAGGTCTTTCCCGTGTTTAAACACAAAATCCGGCACCGATTGTTGGAAAACCGGGCAGAAATAAGAAATTTGCCCCTCATAAGCTTAAAAATCCATGAAAAACACCGGTTATTCCCGTTTTATCACCGAAATGCAGGTTCGTCCAGACGATATTGACATGAACCAGCATGTGCACAACAGCCGGTATTTCGATTATGTGCTGGCAGCCCGGTACGAGCAGATGGAACGTTGCTATGCCTTCCCGATGGAAGAGTTCCTGAAGCACCGGTACGGCTGGGTCGTGCGCAAGGCGATCGTGGATTATAAGCGCCCTTTAGGGCTGGGCGACTGGTTCAGCGTGGAAACGGGGATCGTGACGCTGGAAAACAAGGGTTGCGTGGTATCTTTCAGCATTAAGAGCAAGAAAACGGGCAAGGAATGCTGTGAGGGTGAATTTCATTATACAATGATCAACACCGAAACCGGGAGATCGGAAGTGATCCCCGAATGGATCATAGAACGATATTCCATATAGCCCGCTTAAACGGGTATCTGTATATAAAGCAAAAAGCGTCGGGAGGTTCCATCCGACGCTTTTTGCTTTTATAAGACCTGTTCTGATGGGTTCGCTCAGCCCCGCAGGGATTCCTCGATCAGCTTCCCGTAAAAATCGCTGGTCTTCCAGCCCATGGCACGCACCTGTTGCGGGATGAGGCTGTTCTCTGATTGACCGGGCACGGTGTTCACTTCCAGGAAATAGAAATCCTGGCCGGGATCCGGGAGGATGAAATCGATCCTCACCACCCCGCTGCAATCCAGGCGTTCATATATATCCGTAACGATGCGTCCCACCCGTTCTACCATCTCTTCCGGCAGGTCGGCAGGCGTTACCTCGTTGGTTACACCCGGTGTGTATTTGGCTTCGTAGTCGAAGAACTCCTTGGTGCTGATGATCTCTGTGATGGGCAATACCTGTATCTTCCCGTCCAGCCTCACGATCCCAACGGTAAACTCCCTTCCACTGATGAATTCCTCCACGATCACCTGGTCGTCCTCTTTAAAGGCCCTGACCAGCGCCTCAGGAATGTCTTCTGTACGACTCACCTTGCTCATGCCCAAACTGCTTCCCCCGCTGTTCGTTTTCACGAACAAAGGCAGGCGCAGGCCGGATATGATCTTCAGATGATCACCTGTATGCTTAAACAGCTGGACCGAACGGGCTATGTGCAGGTTATCGATCCCGTTGACGATCGCCTTCGTGTAGCTCTTGTTCATGGTGATGGCGGAGCTCATGGCATTGCAGGTGTTATACGGGATCTTCAGCATATCAAAATAACCCTGCAGCTTCCCGTCCTCGCCCGGCGAGCCATGAATGATGATAAAGGCCATATCGAACGTTACGCGACGGCCATCCGCCTGAATGCTGAAATCATTCTTATCTACCGGCACTTCGGTGCCATCGTCCAGCCTGCACACCCAGGCGCGTTCATCAATAAAGATGCGGTACACCCGGTACAGGCTGCGGTCGATGTTGCTTGCAATCATCCCGGCGCTCTTCATGGAGATCACCGATTCGCCGGTATATCCTCCTGCTATTAAAGCAATATTTTTCATGTGATTATGTATGTGCTGCTATGACCCGGAACAGGGATCGCGGCCCCTTGATTCCGCCGGTACTAAAGAACTAATTTTTTCAGGCTAACGCAAAGAAAGTTTCGATGTAAAGAGAATTTCGTTTATGTTTGAACTGCATACACGTTTACATGAAACTGATCGATTTTCTCAAGTCCGGGCAATTCTACAAACACCTGCTTATTGCAGCCGTCGCTATCGCCCTGTTCTTATTCCTCATATTCAAATGGTTAAACATTTACACCAAGCACAATGAAACGGTAACGGTTCCCGACCTGAAAGGTATGCCCGTGAACGATGCCATCGCGCTGCTGGAAGAGCAGAATTTCAGGTATGTGATCGATTCCATTTACAATGAACGTTTCCCCGGCGGCTCCGTACTGGAGCAGGATCCTGATCCGAACGCCAAAGTAAAAGATAACCGTACCATTTACCTCACCGTGATCTCTTCAGTACCGCCGGTGATCAAGCTTCCCGACCTGATCGATGTTTCGTTCCGGGAGGCCAGCGCCATTATCGAAAGCTACGGGCTGAAAGTAGGTGAGCTGATCTACAAGCCAGACCTCGCTCAGAACGCAGTGCTCGGCATTCAATACGAGGGTAAGCCCATACAGAAAGGCTTTATGCTGCCCAAGGGCTCTACCGTCGACCTGATCTTAGGTGATGGATTCGGGAACCTGAAGGTGACGATCCCGAACCTGGTAGGACTGACCTACGATGAAGCCGTATTCGTTCTGCAAGCCTCCAGGCTGATGATCGGGGCCATTATATTCGATGGCAACAGCACCGATACGCTGAATGCCCGGGTCTATAAGCAATCGCCCGCGTTTACGACCGACACGCTGCACAGCCGCCTCAGCCAGGGAGAAGCCATCGACCTGTACCTGAAAGACAACTAAAAAATAAAGCACGGTTTTTGCCGTTTGGTAACTCATGAAGAAGCATCTCTCCTTTTTATTCCTTCTTTTTCCGTTCATCGTTTCCGCGCAGGAGTACCTGGCGCCGATCCGTTACAATGCCACTCTTGCCGATTATCACCGCGAGCATATCCAAACCATGTCGATCAGGAACAGGGCTCCGCTGGATACCCTGTATCTTCCCTTCATAGAAGACTTCTCTAAAAGCGAAGTGTACCCGGACCTGTCGCGCTGGATGGATCAGAAAGTGTACATCAACAACACCTTTGGAAAGGACGCGCCCTCGATCAATGTGGCCACCTTCGATGGCCTCGACTCGCTGGGG
>CALNCF010000140.1 GCA_937875035.1 uncultured Sphingobacteriaceae bacterium
CGGGTGCAGGGTGATCTGGCCTTTCTCCACGCTCTTGCGGCTCATGAAGTCGCCATCCACATAATACAATACCTCGTCCGAATCGACATTGCTGTGATTATACGGTGCAGGGATCGCCTGCGGATGGTAGTCGTATTTACGGGGAACGAAGGAGCAGACTACGAAGTTATGCGCTTCGAAGGTCTGGTGTACCGGAGGCGGCTGATGCACGCGGCCGGTGATCGGCTCGAAGTTGTGGATCGAGAACCCGTACGGGGAGTGGTAGCCGTCCCAGCCGATAAAATCGAAAGGATGAGTGCCGTATACGTATGGATAGATCAGCCCTTGTTTCTTGATGAGCACCTTGAAATCTCCCTTTTCGTCGAAGGTTTGCAGGTTCTCCGGGCGCTTGATATCCCGCTCGCAGAAAGGCGAATGCTCCAGCAGCTGCCCGGCATCGTTGCGGTAGCGCTTCGGTGTGCGGATCGGTGAGAACGATTCTACAATGAACAGGCGGTTATTCTCATCGTTGAAATGCAACTGGTAAATAGTGCCTCTCGGGATGATGAGGTAATCGCCGTATTCGAATTTAATCTCCCCGAAGCCTGTTTTTAAAACTCCTGAGCCTACGTGGATGAAGATCATCTCGTCGGCCTGGCTGTTCTTGTAAAAGTAATCCGTCATCGATTTACGTGGGGCGGCCAGTGAAATGTGCAGGTCACTGTTTACCAGCACCGGCTTGCGCGATTCGAGGTAATCGTCTGTAGCCGGAACCTGGAAGCCCCGGAGGCTGGTATGGCGCAGGTGCTTTTCCCGGGCGATCTTAGGCTCCACCGAATACGGCTCGCCTAATGATTTCACTATGGTTGGCGGATGGCAATGGTATACCAGTGAGTATACACTGGAGAACCCTTCGGTCGACACCAGCTCTTCCGCATATAAGCTACCGTCCGGTTTCCGGAAAACGGTATGTCTTTTCTGAGGGATCTTTCCTGAAAAATGATAAAAAGGCATATATCAATTAAATTGAAATAAAGTTAAGGAATAATACAGAACCCCGCAACGCTTTTTCGTTGGGGCAGAGGTGCTTAACGCAGCGAATATTGGGCGAATACCAGTTTGGCGATCATCCGGTAGCGGAACATGGCCATCACCGAGAGCGATAGCCTGTTGAGCATGTGAAAGGTCGATTCCGGTATGATCATGATTTCGCTAAATTAGACTTTTTAGCGTAAACCGCCGAATATGCGTGTTTAATTTCTGTAGCAGGGCTCGCCGGCAGGTTTTAAATCCCCGGGCGAGTACTGTGGGCCCGGTACGCATTCAAAAACCATCACAATTCATACCGGGTGTATTACGCTCCGGTTTTTTTTATAGTTTTGACGCAAATCAGTTAACCCCGAGCTATGAAATTAGTTTCCTATAAAACCGAAAGCCGTGAGCACCTGGGTGTGTATGTGAACGGTCATATCTATAATCTTCATTCATGCGATAAGCTGATCCCCGACCAGATGAGCGATTTCCTGGCCGGAGGTGAAGAGCTGATGGAGCGTGCGAAGAAAGTGCGTGACGAGATTGCCGATGGGCAAAGAGAAGCGCGTGAAGAAGTATTCTTCGAGCTGCTTGCCCCGGTTCCTCACCCGAGCTCCTGCCGCGACGGCTATGCTTTCCGCCAGCACGTAGCTTCCGCGCGTAAGAACCGCGGTGTTCCGATGATCCCCGAATTCGACCCGATCTTCTACTTCACCAATCACAACGCGATCCAGGGTCCGGGAGAGATCGAATGCATGCCGGATCATTTCCAGAAGCTCGACTTCGAGCTGGAAGTTGCGGTGGTGATCGGTAAGAAAGGTAGAAACGTTAAAGCGGCTGATGCCGATGACTATATCGCGGGCTTCATGATCATGAACGATATGAGCGCGCGTACCCTGCAGATGGAGGAGATGCTCCTGAACCTGGGTCCTGCCAAGGGCAAGGATTTTTCGACCGTGATCGGCCCGTGGCTGGTGACTCCCGATGAGCTGGAACCTTATAAAGTAGCAGCTAAGAAGGGACATACCGGCAACAGCTATAACCTGGATATGAAATGCTGGGTGAATGGTGTGCAGGTGTCTTCGGGGAATGTAGCCGACATGGACTGGACCTTTGCCGAGATCATCGAGCGTTGTGCCTATGGTGTAGACATTCTTCCCGGCGATGTGATCGGTTCCGGAACCGTAGGCACAGGTTGTTTCCTGGAACTGAACGGAACCGGGCTGCTGAACGATCCGAACTTCAAGCCGCAATGGCTGCAGGATGGCGACGTGGTAGAAATGGAGATCACCGGGCTTGGCCGGTTAAGCAATACGATCCGCAAGGCCGATACCGAATTTTCGATCCTTGCCCTGAAAAAATAATGATGCCGGTAAATCCCAAAGAAAGCATGCTGACCCTGAATTTTGCCGAGCTGTCCCCGCAACAGGTACAAATGTTCCTGCAATACGCGGTGGCGCCGCGGCCTATCGCTTTTGTAAGCACGACAGATGCCCAGGGGCAGGTGAACCTGAGCCCTTTCAGCTTCTTCAACCTCTTCAGCTCCAATCCGCCGATCCTGGTGTTTTCTCCCGCCCGCCGGGTACGGAACAACACGACCAAGCATACGCTCGATAACGTAATGCAGGTAAAGGAATGCGTGATCAATATCGTGAATTACGACATGGTGCAGCAAACCTCGCTGGCCAGCACCGAATATGCCTTGGGTGTAAATGAATTTAAGAAAGCAGGGCTGACACCGCTTGCTTCGGAACGGGTAAAGCCACCGAGGGTGAAAGAATCGCCGGTGCAGTTCGAGTGCAAAGTGAGAGAGGTGATCTCCCTGGGAGATACGCCCGGGGCAGGGAACCTCGTGATCGCGGAGGTGCTGCTGATGCACATCGCAGAAGCGGTACTGGATGCAGAGGGAAAGATCGACCAGCAGAAGATGGACCATGTGGCCAGGCTGGGCGGCGACTGGTATTCGAGGGTAACTCCCGAGAGCTTGTTCAAGGTGGCCAAACCTTTAACCACCTTAGGTGTGGATGCGCTGCCTGAGGCCATACGTTTGTCGGCAGTGCTGACAGGGAATAACCTGGGCCAGTTAGGAAACGTGGAGCAGCTCCCGGAGCTGAGTGCTGAAGAACGTGCCGTTCTGGAGCAGGAGTGTGCAGGACTTTCATCTGAAGAGGTCCATTTAAAAGCAAAACAATTGTTAGACAAGGGTTCTGTGGCAGAAGCCTGGAAATTATTACTCGTATGATGAGAAATTCCGCCTTATACCTTTTCCTGCTGATCTCCGGGTCGGTATTCATCTTTTCTTCCTGCAAGAAAGAAGAAAGCCTGCAACCCATACAGCAGGTAGTGACCAGTGATACGTCTTCCACCTCAGGCCGCCTGCTGGCTAAATTGTACGATGTGAATGCTGCATTTGTAGCTAATGCTGATGTCAGCATCTATGCGAATTACGAAGACGTGAAGCGGGGCTTTTCGTTACTGAAAGTGCAGAGCCGCAGCAACGGAGAGGCAGACTTTGGCTATATCCTGATCGGCAACTACTATATGGTCGCGTACAAGGATCTCGGTAACGGCACCTACATCGCCGATACCACCGCCGCACAGGTACTCTCACAAAAGACCGTGGTACGGACCATGATTCTGCAATAACCCTTCTGGTTTGATCCAGGAGTGAAAGTCCCTTTTTATAGGGGTTTTACCCCTGAATCTGTGTTTTTACTTTGCAGTGTACCATTCCATAAGCTTCGTGTACACTTATAGTACCTTTAAAGTAGGGTGAAAGTACCTTCAAAGTAGGCTGAAAGCAGCCTTTGAGTTCTGGTATAGTGCCTTGATCCAAAAGAACAAGAAAAAATGAACGTAGTAAGTTTTGATCTTGTTTCTTATTTTTCAAGAAAAAGTAGGAGGGAAAGAGTTTAGGCTAAGCCTCAAACAAACAGGATGTTCAAGTATAAACAGTAAGAGCCGGATTTATCCGGCTCTTACTGCAAACTCTTAAATAAGGAGTATAATCTATTATCGCTCGCTCAGAATGATCTTACGCGAACCTGCCACGCCCTGGTTAGTGGTTAAAATACAATTGTATAGTCCCGCCGCGCATTCGTTCATCTGGATAATACTATTAGGTACAGCAGGGTTGATGAGAATAGTTTTCACTTTCTTTCCATAGCTGTCATAAATGTCTATCCAGGCTGTTTCTACCCCCTCGTTAAACTCGTAAGTCATGAATGTTGAACCATTAAAGGGGTTGGGATAACAATCCATGATTTTCGACTTGTTGCCGGCCTGGTTAAAGCTGCCCGGCTCTTCGTTATCAATGACCGGTTGGGCAATCCGCAGGTAGCCACCTGTTCCCTCAAAATAGAGTGTGATACAGGTATCATAAGAGCCGCAAATATTGGTCGCCGTCATGCACACCTCATAAACGCCGTTAGTGTCTGTTGGGAACTGGTGGCAGATATTGGAGCCATAAGCCAATGGCGAGCCATCGTCGAAGTTCCATGTAAATTCCACTCCGCTTTGCGCCGGCTCACTTTCATTTTCAAAGCACAGATAGTATGACGACTGGGCTTCGGCTACAAACACCGGTTCGACCGGCAGACTGACATGAATGGTGATGCTTTCCACCTCGATCGTACTGCCACAGGTAAGCAGCAGGTAATAGGTGGTTGTAGTATCAGGGCTCACATGAAGTTCAGGGTCATTCGCTAAACTGTTTTGCCCGTTGTTCCATAACCATAGATAATCGCATCCGCTTACTCCGGTATTGATAATAATAACTTCATCTCCCTGGCAGATATATTTTGATCCTTCCGTAAAGCCGAGATGGTTATTCTGATTATAACAAAAAACAACCGTATCGAAGATTACGCAATTCCCAAAATCTGCACCTAATACAAGCGTATGGCAGCCTGGTTCGATGCCGCTTTCGCTGGCATCCCGAAGGTCGCTTACCGTAAGTGTATATAGATCCGACAATGAAGTAAGCTGTATGCCGTCCAGGTACCATTTGACCTCTTCTCCCGGAGGTAATGGTCCCAGCAGGTTAGCATGAAATATTCTTCCGTTCCAGTCATCCGCATCGTGAATATACAGGGTGTCCGGGTTCAGATCAAGTTCGTTCAGGTCATCGTTGATGAAGCTGATCTCCACACCATAAGGGAACCCGATCGTATCTGTATGGGTAAATTCAATCC
>CALNCF010000141.1 GCA_937875035.1 uncultured Sphingobacteriaceae bacterium
GCGGCATGTCATACCCTTTCGGTACGGTGAATCCAGAAGTCGCAGAAGTAATGCGCACCGCCGGCATGGAATATTCGCGTACCCGGCGTTCATCGAACTTATAGAAAGCAATGGTATTGCCGTCGGGCGACCAGGCGAAGGCTTGCTGAAAGGAGAACTCCTCTTCGTACACCCAGTCGCAGGCTCCGTTAATGATCTCGTTCTTCTTGCCGTCGGAAGTGATCTGCTGTTCAGCTCCGCTTTTGAGGTCTTTAATAAAGATGTTGTTGTCGCGAACGAAGGCTACTTTCGAGGCATCGGGCGAAAAGCTGGCGTACATCTGCTTGCCTCCTGCCGATAAGGCGCTCAGGCTTTTGTTCCTGCGGTCCCAGATATAGTTCAGCTCACGGGTAGAATAACGATAGATCGGCTCTTCCTCATTTTTGATCATGATCATGCTCTCATCCGCGTTGAATGCGTAATCATCCATTGCGATGATCGCTCCGTTCAGCTTCAGATCAGAGGCTCTCAGGATCGTGTCGCTTACCCTGCCGCTGGCGTATTCATACTGTAAGATATACCGTTTTTTGCTGGCAGAGTCGGTATAGAACGAGCTGTAGTGCTTTCCATCCTTCATCGGGCGAAGCCCGGAGATGCTTTTCGATGCGAAGATGTTCTTCAGCCAGACATCCTCATTGGTGATCTCCTTTTTAACGCTTGTCTGCGCATAGGCCGTAGTAACGCCGGCTGCCGCAGCGAGCAGCAGAAATGATTTTAGCTTCATGATCATCATAAAATAAAAAACAAGTTTAATGTTTTTCATCCATGATGAAAAGTTTTGCTGCTATTGGTTCAGGAAATCAGCGTGTTGGGTCGTTAAACTCCTTGTCCAGCGGCGAAGGAGCGTTCCGCAGATCTATTTTTTCCATCAGTATCCATTTGCCTTTTTTGTATTTCAGGCCATCGTACGAAAGGTCAGGTCCGTAGAATTCGAACAGGCCCGCATCTCTTTTGGAAGGAGGCGCCAGGTGATCATAAACGATCCATTTGGGCTTGTCGAGGTAACGCAGCATCATCGAAGCCTGTATGGTAAATTCGAATACGATCCGTTTTTTGGTTTCGTCGCCCAGCTTAAAAATATCATCCCCGAAGACTGGCTGGCCTTCCTGGTCGAAATGTATCACATCGATCACCTTTTTCGTGGTGCGCAGGTTATTTCCTTTCCATCCTAATAGCACGTAGCGCTTGTCTTTCTTTCCTTTTTTAGGAGTGATGATCCTGTAATAATGTGCGCCGTA
>CALNCF010000142.1 GCA_937875035.1 uncultured Sphingobacteriaceae bacterium
GCATCTACGATCCGCTCACCGGAAACCTCAAAAATTACCGGCACCGGGAATCTGATCCGCGCTCTGTTCCCTCGGATATTATCGGTGATATTTTTAAAGACAGCAAGGGTAAGCTATGGCTGGGCACCAGCGCGGGACTGTGCATTTTCGATGAGGAAAAGGAAACCTTCAGGCCGGTTCCCTTTAAGACCGCATACCCCATAAACAGGAATACCAACCTGGTCTTTCACATTTCAGAAACCAGCCGCGGAGAGATCTTGGTAGCGACGAGCCTGGGTCTGTATGCCTTCAGGGCGGATGGCAGGGGAGGATATACGCCGCATTTTATCAGAGAAGTAGGCGCCCAGTTTGTAACACGTGTTACGGAGGATTCGAAAGGAGTGCTATGGGTGGGTACATTGGGCAATGGAATTTACTGCCTGCGTAGCCGGGGCGACAGCCTGGCCGTTGCGCAGCACCTGTTGGATAAGCAGTCTGTACGCTCCTTTTACGAGGATGTTAAAAGCGGGTATACGTGGATCGCTACGGAAGATGGCTTGCTGCGTTATCATCCGGTAACAAGGAAGATCAAGCTATATGGTGAACGGGAAGGGATGCCGAACGCTTATGTATATGGTATTCTGGCGGATGATCAGGAGCGCCTGTGGCTGAGCACTAATAAGGGTTTGTCGTGTTTCGACCCATCGGCGGAAACCTTTAAGAACTATACCGTTTCCGATGGCTTGCAATCGAATGAGTTTAACACCGGAGCATTTTATAAAAGCCACACCGGTGAGCTTTATTTTGGAGGGATCAACGGCTTTAACTGGTTCTTCCCCGGGAAGATCGAGCTCAATAAGCATCTTCCCCGGGTCGTGCTGACCAATTTCCTGGTCAGGGATCACGAACTCGCTTCAGATACCGGCATTTCTCACCGCCGTTCGTTCACGCTTGACTACGAAGACAATACTTTCACCTTTGAATATGCCGGCCTTGAATTTTCCAACCCCGCTGTCAATGCGTACCGCTACCGGCTGGAGGGTATCGACCAGGATTGGGTGGAAGCAGGCGACAAACGCTTTGCAAGGTACACGGATATTAAGCCTGGCCAGTATCTTTTCAGGGTGATGGCCGCTAACAACGATGGTGTATGGAATGAAGAGCCTATGACTATAGAGCTGATCGTAAGGCCGCCCTTCTGGTTTACCTGGTGGTTTATCCTGCTGGAAGTAGTTGGGTTCGCAGCGGTTGTCGTAGCGATCACTTTTTTTATTTCCCGCGAAAGGTACAAACGCCGCATCCGCGACCTGGAGCAGCGCCAGGCGCTTGACCAGGAACGCGAACGTATTTCGAAGGATATGCACGACGACCTGGGTTCCGGTCTGACGCAGATCGTGCTGATGAGCGAGATGATGCATGCGCGCCGTGAAATGTCTGAGCCGGGCACGCTTGCCGAGATCGCCGGCTCTGCACGTAAGCTGATCCGTAACATGGGAGAGATCATCTGGGCAACGAACCCCCAGTTCGATTCCCTGGATAATCTTTTATCCTATCTCCGTGAATTCTCCTCCAATTATTTTGAGAGCATAGGTATGGGGCTCGACATCCGTTTCGATGAGTCGGTGCCTGCCATACAGCTGAGCCATAAGCAGCGCCGCAACCTCTACCTGGTGGCAAAGGAAGCCTTGCATAACGCGGTGAAGCATTCGGGCTCGGAAAGGGTCGTGTTTGAAGCGAGCTTTCGTATGGGGATATTGACATTCGTAGTGAAAGATGAGGGCAAGGGATTTACTCTGGGTGATGTTCCGGGTAACGGGCTGGCGAACATGAAGTGCCGGATGGAAGAGATCGGAGGGAATTTCGTATTAAGCCATGAGCAGGGAACCACGGTGCTCTTTTCCCTCGCGTTGGCATAATTACTACTTTTTTAACGTTGTTGTACCCGGATAAGATTTGCAGATTTGAATATGATCACCGTAGCAGTTATAGAAGATGATGGTAAGATCAGGAACCCCCTGGTCGAGCTGATCAATAGTTCCGGTTCCTGTGTGTGTACCCATGAGTTCAGCAATGCGGAAGACGCGCTGGAAATACTGGTGACCGCGCAGGTGGATGTGGTGCTCTGCGATATCCAGCTCCCGGGCATGGACGGGATCGAATGCATTGCCATCCT
Source organism: uncultured Sphingobacteriaceae bacterium (assembly GCA_937875035.1). GTDB lineage: Bacteria > Bacteroidota > Bacteroidia > Sphingobacteriales > Sphingobacteriaceae > CALNCF01. The sequence continues at coordinate 2,153 of CALNCF010000142.1, forward strand.
GAAGAATATGCTTCCGCAATTACAGATCATGATGCTGACGGTGTTCGATGACAGCGAACGGATCTACCGTGCCCTGAAAAACGGTGCCAGCGGGTATATCCTCAAGGATACCACGCCCGAAAAGCTGATCGAATCCATTGTCGATATCTACCGTGGCGGATCTCCCATGAGCAGCCAGATCGCCCGCAAAGTGGTTGATGCATTCAGCCGGAACCAGGCACGCACTACCTATGTCGATCTGCTCAGCCGCCGCGAAACCGAGATCCTCGAGCTTCTGGCCAGGGGCTTCCGCTATAAAGAAATCGCCGGTAAGCTGTTCATCAGCACCGAAACCGTACGTACCCATATCCGCAATATCTACGACAAGCTGCATGTGCATTCCCGCATCGAAGCGCTGAAAAAGACAGGCATCTTATAAGCATTATACTACCATTATCACATTTTTTTCCTGGTTTATTAAGAAGAGATTTGGATCATTCAAACCTCAGCTAAATTTATTATATGATGAAAAATGTATTGGTAATGATGCTTCCTGTGACACTCTTACTGGCTGCCTGCAGCAGTAAAGATGATAAGGACGCCAACCCACAGCCCGCGGTGTCTTTCCGCGCTACCCAATGGTATGCGCTTGAAGACAATAACACGGATACCACCTGGATCGTGTTTAAAGCCGGTGAAGACAGGATGAGTGTGCTGGAATGGGATGCGGATATCCATCCTGGCAACAACTGCTACACGTATTCTGTAAACAATAGCCTTTATACCATCAGTGGAAATACCATTACGGTACAGGACGGCGGCTCTTCTTCCACGGCTAATTTCAGCCTTTCGGCCGACGGGCTGGTGCTGACGGTTGTGAACCCATCCAGGCCATCAGAAGCTGATGTTTACTATAAAAACCAGGCAACATGGGCAGATCGGGTCATTTGTCCGTAGTCCGCTTATTCTTGTTGTGTGCAATACCCGCTTCGTGCGGGTTTTTTTATTTATATTGGCGGGTATTAAGCTATGACCAAGCCTTTATTAGAAGTCAGTAATTTATCTACCCGTTTCCGTACGGAAGAAGGCTGGATAACGGCTGTGAACAATATATCCTTTAACCTTACCCGCGGACAGATCACCGGGATCGTAGGAGAGTCGGGCTCGGGCAAATCGGTCACCTCTCTTTCGATCATGCGCCTGATCTCTGCTGCCAACGGGAAGAACGAGGGTAAGATCATTTACTACGGAGGGCAGGAGCCGGTCGACCTGCTGAGCTTACCCGAAGATGAGATGCGCGGGTATCGCGGAAGCCGGATCGCCATGATCTTCCAGGAGCCCATGACCTCGCTCAATCCTGTATACACTTGCGGAGAGC
>CALNCF010000143.1 GCA_937875035.1 uncultured Sphingobacteriaceae bacterium
AGGCCAATGCCGGTGCCTTCGAACTCCTGCTGCGAGTGGAGCCGCTGGAATACCCCGAATAATTTGGAATAATACTGCATGTCGAAGCCTACCCCATTGTCCCGGATGTAATAGCGGGGGACATCATCGTGCTCGCTCCCGATCTCTATAATGGCTTTGTGCTTGTTGCGTGTATATTTGAGCGCGTTGGAAACCAGGTTGATCCATACCTGCCGAAGCAGCGCGCCATCGGCCTGTACCTCCGGCATCGGCCCGATCACGAATTCGATGTCGCGCCCGGGTTCCTGCTCTTTTGCCTGGCGGCAGACATCTTCCACAAGTGATTGCACCGGTACCTTCGTCCTGATCAGCTCCTGCTTACCCATCCGGAAAAACTTCAGCAGGTCATCGATCAGTGTGCTCATCTCCTGTACACTGTTGCTCACCCTCGAAGCAATACGTTTGGCTTCGTGGTCCAGCTGGCTGATATAATCTTCATGCAGGATATTCATAAATCCGTGAATAGCCCGCAATGGAGCCCGCAGGTCGTGTGATACGGAATAGGAGAATGCTTCGAGCTCCCGGTTGATCATCTCCAGCTCGTTGGTGCGGTCGCGCACACGCTGTTCCAGCTCTGCGTATACCTGTATGTTCTCCATAGTTACAGCCGTAATATCGGCTAAGGATTGCAGGAGCCTGATGTCTTCTTCAGAGGGCTTGTGCTGCTCGGCCCAGTAGATACCGATGGCGCCGATAGGGTCGAGGGTACGGATGGGCACCATGGCCATGCTTTTTACGAAGGTAGGCGCATAAGCTTCAATGGGTATGCGCTCATCCTGGTAGATGTCTTCAATTACCGTATGCTTCCGGTTGATCATCGCCCAGCCGCTGATGCAGGCGTTCATCGGGAAACGCAGGCCCTTCCACAGCGGACTGATCGCGTTTTCTTCAGCATAAAAGCACATGCCGTTATCGCGAAGAATAAATGTAGCGCCATCTGCCCCGGTCATTTCACGTGCAGCCTTGCGTACAATGTCCATCACGGTTTGAAGATCACGGGCCAGGGAGAGTTCCTGTACGGCTATGACCAAACGGTCTGTCTGATGTGTGTTCGGCAGCTTCGTCATAATTAACAATCTTACTATGTATTCATACCTGCCATTCAGGATCCTGTTCCTTTACGGGGCGACCTGTGGCTATCATTAAAGTACAGCATGACGAGAGGGGCGTCATCTGTTCAGATACGGCAGTGTTGTTAACGGGTTGGCTGTTTATAAAAATAGGGAAGTACTGAGCCGGAGGGAATACGTGAAAAGTCGTATTTTTTACTACGGTATTCAACGTATTTTAAATGGAAATGAAACGCTTTTCTATGCTACGTCGTAAAAGCGACGCTTTTCATTCTCTTAAAAGGAATCCCCCCTGATCTCTGCGCTGATGCGTTCCATAAAATCCACCAGATAGGCCGCGTGCTCTTCGGCCATGGCTTTCCCCGAAAGGGTATTCATCAGGGCAGGTAGCCGGAGCAGCTTCACTTTAAAATGATCCAGGGCGTAGCGTTTGTCATCAAGCTCACGTTCTGTAGCCAGGGGATCGGTAGCGTCGAAGAGCAGGGTGTTCAGCCTGCCTGCAACATAGAATACCCGCGCAATGCCAATAGCCCCCAGGGCTTCCATCCGGTCGGCATCCTGTAATATCTTCGCTTCCATGCTTTGAGCCGGAATATTGGCAGAGAAGCTATGCGCTTCGATGGCGTGTGCTACCGCGGCGATCTTTTCTTCCGGGAAACTGCTGAATTCATGACGAAGGATCTCCGCTGTTTTTGCCGCGCTTAAAACAGAAGACCGGTTCCGGTCGGGGTGATTTTTGGGCAGGGAAACCAGGTCGTGAAAATAAGCGGCGGTCAGTAATACCAGGGGATCCGCCGTTCTGCCTTCG
>CALNCF010000144.1 GCA_937875035.1 uncultured Sphingobacteriaceae bacterium
CTGAAAAGCTCCAGGATGTCTACACGAGCTTCCGGCTTCAGCTGGCGCTCCACAATATAGTCGAATCCCTCCAGTTCTGGCTGGGCATTTGGGTTGGCCAGGAACACCTGCTTTTCGCGCTCCAACACCTGTAATCCCATATAAGCGCCACCCAGGTCGCCGGTTACGCAGAGAAGGTCATTCACCGCTGCGCCGCTGCGGTATGCAATCTGTGCTTCGTCCGCATAGCCTATGCTGGTTACACTGATCACCAGGCCTTGTTGTGAAGAGCTGGTGTCGCCGCCCATAGCGTTCGCAGGCGATCATCATCCCGCTGTACAGCTCTTCCACGGCTTCCAGTGAAAAGCGGCTGGAGATACCGATAGAAACGGTTACCTGCACCGGGCGCGCATTCATTGCACAAATATCAGAGAGATTCACCATAATGGCCTTATACCCCAGGTGACGAAGAGGCACATAAGCCAGGTCAAAATGAACATGCTCCAGCAGGAGATCGGTAGACACCAGCATTTTTTTACCCAGGGAATCCAGCACTGCCGCGTCATCACCAATACCCTTCAGGCTGTGCTCACTTTTCAGACTGATATTTTTGGTAAGGTGGTCTATCAATCCAAATTCTCCTAACTGAGCGATTTCCGTTCTTTCCGAATTTTCAAACATAATGATCGTATTGTGATGAATATTTACTGCAAAAATGCGCATTTGCAGCCGTTCTTTTCTTACTAATTTAATACCTGTATTAAAATACGGTGTCTTCCGGTTTTCCCGTCATTTTTTCCGGGTGATCGGTGGTATAATGCAAGCCCCTGCTTTCTTTGCGCATCATCGCCGACTTAATAACGATATAAGAAACCTGGATCAGGTTACGCAGCTCGCAAAGCTTCACCGAGAGCTTTGTTTTCTTATAGAAATCTTCGGTTTCCTTATATAAGAGCTCCAATCTGCGCATAGCGCGTTCCAGGCGGAAATCCGAACGCACAATACCCACATAATCATTCATCATACGTTGCATTTCGCGCAGGTTATGCGTTACGAGGATATCCTCGTCAGATTGTTCAATACCAAACTCGTTCCAGGCAGGCACATCCTCATTATACGAAATCGAATCATAGATGCTGATCGCCGATTCGTAGCTGCGGTGTGCAAACACCAGGGCTTCCAGCAGGGAATTAGAGGCCAGCCGGTTGGCGCCATGCAGACCCGTAGAAGCGCATTCCCCGCAGGCATACAGCTGCTTTATAGATGATCTTCCATAAGTATCTACCATAATTCCTCCGCACATATAATGTGCGGCTGGCACTACGGGGATCATATCCTTGGTCATGTCGATGCCAATGCTCAGGCACTTGGCATATATATTAGGGAAATGCTTCAGCAATTCGGCCTGGGGCTGATGCCTGATATCCAGGTACACAAAGTCATCTCCCGATTTTTTCATCTCCGAATCAATGGCCCTTGCCACGATATCCCGGGGAGCTAATGACTTGCGGCTATCGTACAGGTGCATGAACTCTTCCCCTTTTTGTGTCTTCAGTATTCCTCCGAATCCGCGCACCGCTTCGGAGATCAGGAAGCACGGATATTCTCCGGGGTTGTACAAGGCTGTAGGATGGAACTGGATAAACTCCATGTTTCTTACCTTGCCCTTGGCCCGGTATACCATGGCAACCCCATCGCCGGTGGCAATAACCGGGTTGGTAGTAGCGCTGTACACATGGCCGGCGCCGCCGCTGGCCATCACCGTGATCTTCGAGAGGATCTTCTCCACTTTTCCGGTGTTGGTATTCAGTGCATAAATGCCAAAACAATTCACATCGGGTGTGGATTTCTTTACTTCTTTTCCTAAATGATGCTCTGTAATGATCTCTACGGCCAGGTAGTGTGTTAATATCTCTATGTTGGGGTTCTTGTGGATTTCCTGCAGCAGGGTCTTCTCGATCTCGAAGCCGGTAATATCTTTATAATGCAGCACCCGGTGCTCAGAGTGCCCCCCTTCACGTGCCAAGTCGTAAGTTCCCTGCTCATTTTTGTCAAAATTGGTTCCATAGGCCACGATCTCGCGGATACGGTCGGGCCCTTCCTTTACAACCAGCTCTACCACTTCCGGATCACAAAGACCATCTCCGGCATCAAGGGTATCGTCAATATGCTTTTCATAGGAGTCTGATTTATCGACGACTACAGCCACTCCACCCTGGGCATATTTGGTATTCGATTCATCTTCGTTCGACTTGGTTACAATACATACCCGTCCGTGCTTTGCCGCTTTCAGCGCGAAGCTAAGCCCGGCAATACCCGAGCCTATGACCAAAAAATCTACTTTTTTCATTTATCAGCAATCATATGCCTTCCTCAGAAGGTGAGAACAAATATCTGCTTATTGGGTTTCACTCGTCTTAAAAACATGTATAAAAGATGTGGATAACCCTGTTTTCAGTGTTGGTTGTTTAGCTACAACTTTACTGGCGCCGGATTTTACAGGAGTTGTCCAGTAGTTATACATCCGGATATCCCGGTTATCACCATCATATCCACAAAATTCCAGTCGGTTAGATTTACACATTCTTTCACAAGCGCTTCATCACCCTAAAAAAATAATGTCCTGTAATTCAAATCAAAGAGATTAATTTTGTGTTAATACATTGTTAACAAGTTTTTATAACACGGATTACAATAGGCGGAAAAACATTTTATCAACGAATTCCACACACTAATCATCATCATAAATTATATAATTTAATTAAATGATGATTTTATGATTCTGTTAAAAATCCCCATTTTTGAATCGAAATGAACACACCAGAAGCCGCAGAAAAAAAATTATTACAGAATGGTTTTCTTGACCTGGATATTGATCCTACTTTAGATCTGTTTGAAGAGATCAATAAGCTAAAGAAAGAAAAAAATGCTGTTGTGCTTGCTCATTATTACCAGGAACCGGATATCCAGGATATTGCCGATTATATTGGCGACAGCCTTGGCTTATCACAACAGGCAGCAAAAACAGATGCTGATGTAATCGTTTTTGCAGGTGTTCATTTCATGGCTGAAACAGCCAAGATACTTTCACCTGGTAAAAAAGTATTGCTTCCTGATTTGAAAGCGGGATGCTCTTTGGCAGATGCTTGTCCACCGGATATTTTCGCTAAATTTAAAGAAAAGTACCCGGATCATATTGTGATCACGTATGTGAATTGTTCTGCGGGAATCAAGGCTTTGAGCGATATTGTGTGTACTTCTACTAATGCTGTTCAGATCGTTGACAGTTTACCAGCAGATCAGAAAATTATTTTTGCACCGGATAAAAACCTGGGTGCCTATATCAATAAAAAATCAGGCAGGGATATGGTTTTATGGGATGGAGCCTGCATGGTACACGAGATTTTTTCACGTGAAAAAATTACGAAACTAAAAGAGCGTCATCCGAATGCTTTGCTCATCGCTCATCCTGAATGTGAAACAGCTGTGCTCGATATGGCTGATTATATCGGGTCGACTACAGGTTTGTTAAACTTTACTATTAATAACCAGAATAAAGAATTTATTGTAGCTACGGAGTCAGGTATTATTCACCAGATGGTAAAGAGTAATCCTGATAAGGTTTTTATACCTGCGCCTCCGAATAATCATTGTGCCTGCAATGATTGTCCTCATATGAAGCTGAATACGCTTGAGAAATTGTATTTGTGTATGAAATATGATCTTCCGGAAGTGACGCTGGATAAGGAATTAATAGAAAAAGCACGACTTCCTATTGAACGAATGCTTGAAATTTCTGCAAAATTAGGTTTATAAGATGGCTACGATTCTTCCAGTTAAAGGTATCAGCCCGGAAATCCCGGAGAACTGTTTTATTGCTCCTAACGCGACGATAGTTGGAGATGTGGTGATGGGTGAACGCTGCAGTGTATGGTTCAACGCGGTGATCCGTGGCGATGTTCATTCAATACGGATCGGTTACGATACAAATATACAGGATGGAGCTGTTGTTCATTGTACGTATCAGAAGGCGGCAACGATTATTGGTAACCGTGTTTCCATCGGTCATAATGCCCTGGTACATGGCTGCACTTTAAAGGATCATGTTTTGATCGGGATGGGTGCTATCGTTATGGATCATGCGGTAGTGAATGAATTCTGCATTATAGCTGCGGGTAGCATTATCCTGGAAAACATCATATGTGAAAGTGGTTTCCTGTATGCAGGCGTTCCGGCCAGGAAGATCAAACCGCTTACGGAAGAACAAACAGAACTGCTTAAAAAACTTCCTGACAATTATATTATGTATTCAGGCTGGTTCGAATAATTTACTGATCGAATTTGTATTCGAGCTCCATATCCCAGTTGGCTCTCATATTTATTTCTGAAGGATAATAGTAGATCATTTCCGCCCGTAATTTTTTCTGGTAATTACCGGTATCCCATTTACCGTTTTTATTATTGTCTTTGATGATCTTTATCCTGTATGACCCCGGGTTTAACAATTCGTATTTCTTTTTTGATGAACCGGTAAAAATATCTTCCGAAATTAATTGATCACCGGGTCCGAGCAGCTGCATAATGTATTGCTGATCTTTCTGACCTTCGAGCTTCAGATCCATGCTCCCGAAGTTTTCTATATTGCTTTCCGAAAATCTTAGTTTCAGGGAATTATGTTTTCTGCCTGTTATTTCCTGTATCGTATTTTCAGGGATATATAATTCATATTTTTTTTCAGGCTGTAGGGTATAGTTTAGGGTGATGTAATTTGCATTCGCTGAATGGCTGAAAATGCTATCTGTATTCAGTTTCACGGAATCTTCCATAAAAATAATACTGTCGGAATAGGTTATTTTTTTGATTGGAAATTCTGTACTGATAGATAATTGTTTACCGGGTTTCAATCCGCCATTGCTTAAGTTTGAGCTCAGGCTGAATGTGCTGTTCAATTGTGCTTTTTTTGTTTTATCACGTCTTATTAAAACAGTATCACTTTTTAGATCCGATCTCACTTCTATTTTCAGGCTGTCTGTATTTTCTGGTAAATAGAAAAATGCAGTATCGAGTGTTTTACTGGTTTCTGAAATTACAGAATCATTAAAGTTCTCGGGGAAAATAACCTGGTATTTTACATCTGTTGCAGGCTTATTAAAAACAAGAAATGCTTTATGATCAGTATATTTTTTATCAATGATTCTGAACAGGTCCGGGACTTCTTTAAAGATGTATATTTTACCTATATCTATATTCGAATCGAGATGCAGCTCGGCA
>CALNCF010000145.1 GCA_937875035.1 uncultured Sphingobacteriaceae bacterium
GCCTTGCCGATACCCGCGTTCAGGGTGTGCATATAGGTAGCGCCCTGCTCCTGTAAGATGTACGAGAAGGCATGGTTCATATACCCGACCTGGAACACGTAATCCCTGATGCGCTTATGATGAAAGTTGAAGTCGATATTGATATTAGCATTGTCCACTCCGGCCGTCGGGTAAAAATTCGGCCCGAAGCCGATGTTCACCCAGCTGTTCCGGTCGGTGAACATATACTGCCCGTAATACTCGTAGTATTTTTCAACAACCGGTCTGCGCTTCTTTTCTGCGACTACGGTAGAGTCTTCCGTTTCCTGCGCGAAGCCGGAGAAAGGAATTAACAGGAAGATCAGCCATAAGGATCGTTTGCTCATGTCGAAATAACGTTTATTACGCCGCGATATTTTCTTTCTGTTTCTTCGGAAATATCAGTGAAGCAACAATGCTGAGGAACAGGATGCCGACAATGATGAACAGGGAATGGATCGTTTCAAAGCCAATCGATTTTAACCAGGTATGTCCAAGCATTTTCAACCCGATGAACAGCAGCAGGAACGAGAGTCCAACCTTCAGGTAATGGAACTTATGAATGATGTTCACCAGCATGAAGAACATGGAACGTAAGCCGAGAATGGCGAAGATATTCGAAAAGAATACAATGTACGGGTCTTTGGTTACAGCGAAGATCGCGGGAATGGAATCCACCGCGAAGATCAGGTCTGTGAATTCGATCACCACCAGTACAATGAATAGGGGCGTGATCATCTGCAGGCCCTTACGCTTCACCATAAAATGGTTGCCTACATATTTAGGGAACACCGGGAATAAACGCGCGGCGAACTTAACCGCCGGGTGATTCTCTGTGTCGATCTTTTCTTCCTCACCGCGCGACAGGAACATCTTGATGCCGGTATAGATCAGGAAGGCTCCGAAGATGTATAGTATCCAGTCGAAACGGCTGATCAGCGCAGCACCCAGGAAGATGAACAGGAAACGCATTACGATCGCGCCGAAGATGCCCCAGAACAATACCCGATGATAATAACGTTCTCTCACGCCGAATGCGGCGAAGATCATCACGATCACGAAGATATTATCTACGGATAAGGCGTATTCGATCACATAGCCGGTAATGAATTCAAGGGCCAGGTTATTCCGGTAGATGTCCAGGCTGTGCGGGAAATCGCCGGGGATCAGGGATATATTATGCTGATGAGCGGCCGTAACCTCCGCCAGGCGTTCGTAGCTGTCGATGCCATGGATCAGCTCCCCCTTCATGTTCAGGATAATGTAGAACACCAGCGCCAGCGATACCCAGACAAGGCTCATGATCAATGCCTCACGAAACTTAATAATGCGGTCTTTCTTGTTAAACACGCCAAGGTCGAGGGCCAGCATCGCCAGTATGAAGATGGCAAAGGCTCCGAAGAAAATCAGTTCGTTGGATAGGATCATTATCGTTTTCGTTCTGTTGTAAATTTAACCAGTTCTTCCAGCGAATGCCGTGACTCGCTTTCGGGAAAGCGGTACAGGATCTCGAAAGCTCTCCGCTGGTACTCAAACATTTTCTCTTCGGCATATTCCAGTCCGCCTTTCTCCCGCACAAAGGCTACCACTTCATCCACCCGGTCCTGTTCCTCACTGTGGTTCTTAACCAGGTTAATGATCTTCCTCCGCTCACTCCGGTCCGCATGATTCAGGGCGAAGATGAGCGGGAGCGTTATTTTCTTTTCCTTGATATCGATGCCCCGGGGCTTACCGATGTCCTCGTAACCAAAGTCGAGCAGATCATCCTTAATCTGGAAGGCCATCCCGATATATTCGCCGAACAGGCGCATGTTTTCAATATTCTCATCGCTCGTCTGCGCGGAAGCCGCGCCACAGGCGCAGCAGGACGCGATCAGCGAAGCTGTTTTCTGCCGGATGATCTCGTAGTACACATCCTCAACAATATCAAGGCGGCGTACCTTTTCGATCTGCAGAAGCTCACCCTCGCTCATCTGCTGCACCGCGTTCGATACGATCTTCAATAAACGGAAATCATCGTGCTGAAGCGAAAGTAAGAGTCCTTTCGCCAGGAGGAAATCGCCGACTAATACGGCGATCTTGTTCTTCCATACGGCATTCACCGAGAAGAACCCCCTGCGTTCCCAGGCGTCATCCACCACATCGTCGTGTACCAGGGTTGCCGTATGAAGCAGCTCTACGAGAGCCGCGCCACGGTGCGTCGATTCGTTGATCCCGCCGCAGACCTGCGCGGAGAAGAACACGAACATCGGGCGCATCTGCTTGCCCTTTCGCTTATAGATATAATGCGTGATCCGATCCAGCAAGGGCACCGAACTACGCATGGAATCTTTGAATTTACTTTCAAAGACATCCAGCTCTGATGCTATAGGCTTACGGATCTCGTCTAAACTTGGCATATGTGGTTGCAAAAACGTTGCAAAATAAGAGAATGTTTCAGAAGAAAAAAACCTATTCCGTTAATAGCCTGTCCTTTAAAGTAGTGCAGTTCCGTTTTACAACAAATCCTTTACAATTACCGGTGCAACCCCTGTAAGACCTGCTACGTCAATCACATAAACAAACCAATCCCGTTATGAAATCCATACTTTACATTCCTGCTAAACTTATCGTATTAGGTTTACTGCTGCACCTGAATATGCCGTTCGCTTCGGCACAAACATCCGTTGCCGGCTACCCGGTTCCGAACGATACCAGCCAGATCAGCCTGTCGCATCTCGCCGCTTATATTACAGGGTCCGAACCGATGAGCTCGCTGGAACGGACAGATAAGATCATTGACTGGACCTATAAGAATATGGACTGGTCGCTAAGCAGCAATAAATACCGCTCACCGAAGGAGATCCTGAAAAGAGGCGGGGGAAACAGCCAGGATATTACCGTGCTGACCCATGCGATCCTTATTGCATCTGGCGTTCAAACCCGCTGGATCGAAGAGGTGAACATCCAGCCGGAAAAGAAACAAAGACAAAAAAGCGCGGAAAGCAAAATGAAGGAAAAGGGCAACAATGCTTCCCTGTCAGGCTCCAGGCACTGCAACCATCGCTGGCTTGAGTTCTGGGACGAGCAAGCCCGGGAATGGGCGCCGGCCGACCCTTCCCTGGGTGTAACCGGCATGGATGAGTGGATCAAAGCCCGGGTAAAATTCGGGGAACGGATGCAGGGCGCCGTGCTCAGCAACCGCGAGATGATCGTTCCGATCGGGGTGTACGTGGTGAACGCGCAGGGTAACCAGGTGCTGGAAGACCGGACCTCGCATTACGTGATCGATGCCTTCAATCAATATTACGGGAACAAGTTAAACAGCCTGAACAGCTGGAAAACATGGGAGCAGCGGATCAGCAGCATCGACCCTTATGTACAGCATGCCATTAAGGGCGAAGCCAACCTGCATGAGCAGGAGAAGCTGATCTCCGAGCTGGCGGTTTCATACGACCAGCTGAAAAAGGAATACCAGGATTACCTGCAAACATCCAGGCAGTAAACTGTCTTTCATATAGTGATCTAAGGGGAAAAGGAGGTTTGATCGCCTCCTTTTTTATTGGAGGGGGATGCCGCCATAATATTTTATGATTAATCCTGAATTTTATTACTTTTGCAATCCTTTACGGAGACGTGTCCGAGTGGTTGAAGGAGCACGCCTGGAAAGTGTGTATACGGGAAA
>CALNCF010000146.1 GCA_937875035.1 uncultured Sphingobacteriaceae bacterium
TCTCGCTCAAAGGATACATGCCCTCATCCGGGTTCTTGAAACCGAATGCGCTTCCTGCTGTCAGTAACAATACAGGGATCATTAATTTATAGCTCATCATAATCTGAAACCTTTTGTCCAAAATTAGATTTTTCTTTCAAACACAATAAATAAACTTTGCGTTACTTTGTACAAAAACAAGGTAAGCAAGGATACCGGCATTAATTTCAAGGGGTTATGGCAGAAGACTTAAACATTAACAGGCAACTGGCAAAAGATGAGCTGTACCGCTCGCTGCTTCCGCAGCTCAAAGCGTTGACAGAAGGTGAAGAGGACCGGATTGCCAATATGGCAAATGTTGCCGCTGTGCTCAAGGAGGCATTCCAGTTCTGGTGGATCGGCTTTTACCTGGTGAAGGATGGTGAGCTGGTATTAGGCCCTTTCCAGGGACCGGTAGCCTGTACCCGTATCGGGTATGGCAAGGGTGTTTGCGGCACTGCCTGGGAAAAGGAAGAGGTGATCATTGTTGATGATGTGGATCACTTCCCCGGACACATTGCCTGCAGCTCACTCTCCCGCTCCGAGATCGTGGTACCCCTGCTGATGGACGGGAAGGTAAGCGCGGTGCTCGATGCTGATTCGGAGCATGTGGCTCATTTCGATGAAACGGATTCTATCTATCTTCAACAGATCGTGCAACTCCTGAAATGAAACCCGTTATCTATTTAATATCCGGCCTTGGCGCCGACGAACGCGCGTTCGGTAAGATCCGTTTCGGTGAGTACGAAACGGTGCCTCTTCGATGGATCAAGCCCCTGAAGAAGGAAAGCCTGGCAGATTATGCCCTGCGCTTAAGCGCGGGTATCGACCGCGGCCGACCTGCGATCATTGTCGGGGTTTCATTGGGTGGTATGATGGCCATGGAGATCTGCAAAGAGATACAAACCGTTCATACCATTATCATCTCCAGCATCAAAACAAAAGAAGAAGAGCCGGCTTACTTCCGCTGGTTCCGGTGGTTCCCGGTATATAAGCTCATCCCGAATTATTTCCTGGTTCATACCGATATGATCCTGCGTTTCCTGTTTCCCGGCGCGGCGATCCGCAAATGGGGGACCTTGTTTATGGAGATGCTGCGGGCAAACGACCCGGTATTCCTGAAATGGGCCATGGGCGCTGCTTTACATTTTTCCAATCGTGAGATCCCTCCGCAGGTGACCCATATCCATGGAACCAGCGACCATGTATTCCCGCACCAGCCGATTAAGAATTATATCCCGGTGAAGCACGGCAGCCATGTGATGGTGTTTACCCGCGGTACTGAGATCGGGGAGATCATCCGCGGCGTATTGAATGAAAAAGCCCCTGCTGCTTAATACACAAGGGCTTTAAAGGCTTTAAGCGATCGTGGCGATGCACTTCAGCTCGATGGCGATCGGGGTCGGCAGGCAGTTGATCTCTACCGTGGTGCGGCAAGGCAGGTTATCCTTGAAATATTCGGCATATACCGCGTTGTATTTTTTAAAGTCATCCTTCATATTCGTCAGGAACACGGTCACATCGATCAGCTGCTCCCAGGAGGAGCCTGCTTCCTCCAGGATCACACGTACATTGTTGAACACCGAACGGCACTGCACTTCAATGTCGTAAGAGCTGATGTTCCCCTCCGCGTCAAGCTCTACGCCCGGGATCTTTTTGGTGCCTCTTTCTCTCGGACCTACTCCCGACAGGAACAGCAGGTTTCCCACTTTGCGGGCATGGGGGTATAAGCCAACCGGCTCCGGCGCTTTCGATGAATTGATGATCTCACTCATAGTTAAAATGATATGCTGGTTATATTATAATTTGATACACACGTTTTTTGGCTCGGTAAAGAAACGCAGGGCTTCCCATCCGCCCTCTCTGCCTACTCCCGAATTCTTCATTCCTCCGAAAGGTGTACGCAGGTCGCGTACCAGCCAGCAGTTGATCCAGATGATACCGGATTCTACCTGCTCTGCCATACGGTGCGCCCGTTTCAGGTTTTCCGTCCAGATGGTTGCGGCCAGCCCGTACTCGGTGCTGTTCGCGTATTTTAATACTTCTTCTTCTGAATCGAAGGGCATGATGGTCACCACCGGCCCGAAGATCTCTTCCTGGTTCGTACGGCAATTATAGTCGAGCCCCTCGATCACCGTAGGTTCAATGAAATACCCCTTAGCACAGCGTCCCTCCGGATGAATGGCTTTTCCCCCGGTGAGGATGGCTCCGCCCTCCTGCTTCGCCAGCTCAATATAAGATAATACCTTTTCGTAATGTGGCCTGGAAACAATGGCACCTTGGTTCGAATCTTCCGATTGCGGGTCGCCGGTCTTTAATTGTCTGACCCGTTCTACAAAGGCTTGCTTAAATTTCTCATAGATCGGACGCTCTATGAAGATACGGGAACCGCAGAGACATATTTGTCCCTGGTTCTCGAACGAGGAACGTACGGTGGTGCTCAGCATGGCTTCAAAATCGCAATCGGCGAAGATGATGTTCGGGTTCTTGCCGCCCAGCTCCAGCGAGAGCTTTTTAAACATGGGCGCCGCAATGGCGGCAATGGTTCTGCCGGTAGCGGTGCCCCCGGTAAATGAGATGGCCTTGATTTTTTTATGCTTCGACATGGCATCGCCTACTTTGGCACCGTATCCGTGTACGATGTTCAGCACCCCTGCCGGGAGCCCGGCCTGTATGCAGGCATCTGAAAGCAGGTAGGCGGTCATCGGGGTGATCTCCGAAGGCTTGGCGATCACGCAGTTCCCTGCGGCCAGCGCCGGTGCGATCTTCCAGGTAAATAAATATAAGGGTAGGTTCCAGGGTGATATACAGCCTACTATGCCAATGGGCTTGCGGGTGGTATAGTTCAGTCCGAAGCCTTCCATATGATGCGACTCGCTTGCGAACTGCTGGATGGCTGATGCGAAGAACCGGAAATTACTCACTGCCCTGGGGATGTCGACTTTCGTGGCCAGCCATAAAGGCTTGCCGTTATCCTGCGATTCTGCTGCCGCGAATTC
>CALNCF010000147.1 GCA_937875035.1 uncultured Sphingobacteriaceae bacterium
GTTCGGCCATGTTCAAAGAAGACTATTCGCAGATGGTGATCGTGAAAGACATCGAGATCTATTCGCTCTGTGAGCATCACCTCCTGCCCTTCTTCGGAAAAGCGCACGTAGCCTATATTCCCAACGGGCATATCGTAGGTTTAAGTAAGATCCCCCGTGTAGCCGACGCCTTCGCGCGACGCTTGCAGGTGCAGGAACGACTCACCAACGAGATCAGGGATTGCATACAGGATACCCTCAAGCCTGCGGGCGTAGCGGTGGTTATCGAGTGCCGTCACCTCTGCATGAGCATGAGAGGCATTCAGAAACAAAACTCCGTAACCACGACTTCCGCGTTTACCGGGGCTTTCGAAAATGAAAAGACACGCGCCGAGTTTATGCGCTTGATCACCGCCGACCTCGATTGATCAATAAAGTATATAGCGAAATACAGAGCCTGATGGTAATTCCCTCAGGCTTTTTTGTTGATCTCCGTAATGGCCCGGATGCGGAAGACCATGCTGAGGATGTACGACGCGACAAAGATCACGATGAGAAACATCAGGAACCGGTAATTAGGTATCCTCGATCCTAATTGAATTAATCCCGCCACCAAAGCCGAGCCCGAAACCGTATAAGCGATAATGGTATACTGCTCATATTTTTTATAGAGATCCATATTGATCTTCCGCGTATCGGCAAAACCCGAACGCCGGTAAAATACATACGCGGAGATCAGGGAAACAAGCGTACCCAGGTAGAGTACCGGGGCGCTTCCTTCCGGGAAAAAACCGGTATTTCCAGATTGTGTCGAAATACCCAGCACCAGGCATACCGCAGCGTTCACGATGAAGCGGCTGTAAATAAGTTTATTCTTACGAAGCGTATTATCCATTGCGGCGAAGCTTGTTGAGGGTAAGCGAATGAGTGATTACGGCAGCGATGTACGACATGGCCGCGAGGATAAAAAAGAAACGCGAGATCCGGTCTGCCGTGGAGCTGAAGGTAACCAGCGCCACGATCAGCATAATAACGGTAAACAGCCAGGCATTGCGTGATAAGGCTGAAAGATAGATCAGGCCCTCATCTTCTTCGCGCAGCACGATCACACGGGGAGTCATCACCTGGAACAGCAGGGCCGGAACGATCATACACACGGCCAGGATATAGCCGGTATGGTAATGATCGGTTTGCAGCGCTTCGGGCAGCGTAGCGAATTGCAGGATCAGGGCGATCAGCGCCGCCATCCCCGCCCCGGCATAAAGGCATATGCGTACCAGCTTATTGCGTTCGATAAATTCTTCCATGGTCCAAAGGTATAAAAAATAGGGGCAAGGCAGGCACCGGAGCCCACGCAGGAATAACTTAAAAGCAGCTCAAAGAGTAGAGTGCCCTGTAAATACTCCATAGATACACCATATATACTCCATGGATACTCCATAAAAGTAGTACAGGTTGTCTATAATTATAGTCATATGGAACGCCCGGAATACCCTCCTTAACAGGGCTATATGACCCGTTGTGGGGTAAGATTTTCAGCTCTTAACCCCCGGCTTCCCCGGCCAAAAGCGGAATAACCCCGCATTTTAATTTGATTTTTCCTTTCATCTGATAACTTTGAAGCCTGAAACTAAATCATAAAGCATGAAGGCATACGTATTTCCGGGGCAAGGCGCCCAGTTCGTTGGAATGGGAAAAGAGCTGTACGAAAACTCAGCGCAGGCAAAAGACTTATTCGAGAAAGCAAACGAGATCATCGGCTTCCGCATTACCGACCTGATGTTCAGTGGTACCGACGAAGACCTTAAGCAAACGAAAGTGACCCAGCCGGCCATCTTCCTGCACTCGGTGATCCTCGCCAGAACGATCGGAGATTTTAAGCCGGAAATGGTAGCAGGCCATTCATTGGGAGAGTTCTCCGCGCTCGTTGCGAACGGAACCCTCGCTTTCGAAGACGCCCTGCGCCTGGTGATCGCCCGGGCAAATGCCATGCAGAAAGCCTGCGAGGTACGCCCCTCTACCATGGCCGCGATTCTCGGACTGGAAGATAAAATAGTAGAAGACATCTGCGCGCAGATCGATGAGATCGTCGTGCCAGCGAATTATAATTGTCCGGGCCAGCTCGTGATCTCCGGCTCGATCGAAGGGGTGAAGCAAGCCTGCGAGAAATTAACCGAAGCGGGGGCTAAACGCGCGCTGATCCTTAATGTGGGCGGCGCTTTCCACTCGCCGTTAATGGAGCCTGCACGGGTAGAGCTGGAAGCCGCGATCAAAGCGACGCACTTCAGCACACCGGTATGCCCGGTTTACCAGAATATTAATGCGAAGCCAACCACCGATCCGGATACCATTCGCCAGAACCTGATCGATCAGCTGACCGGAGCCGTACGCTGGACCCAAACGGTACAGGCCATGATCGCCGATGGTGCCAGCTCCTTTACAGAAGTAGGCCCGGGTACGGTACTGCAAGGCCTGGTGAAGAAAGCCGACCGCCAGATGCCTACATTCAGCGCGTAAGGTACACCTGCTAAAAGAAACGTGTCGTTCAGGGAGCGTCCGGGTCCTTTCAGAATGACACGTTTTTGTGTTAACTTAGCTCACCTGTAAAGCGCGATCATATTGACAAACTACCTTAGAAATAGCAGGAACCTTTTCTTCCTTTCCGTCTCTTTTTTTCTGTTAGCGATCCTCATTCACTGGTTTTTTAACAAAGAAGATTCCCTGAACAGGATCGGGCAACGGATCGAGAGCAGGCTGTCTGCGAAAGAAGAGATGATCCGTCAGCTCCTGGCCGACCACCTGGTAGATACGGCCGTAGCCTATGCCTCATCCCCACAGAAGAACACACCGGTATGGAAAGAGCTGAACGACAAGTTCAGCGAAAATAATGTGATCCTGCTCCTGTTCAATGGCGACAGGCTGGCCTTCTGGACCAGCAACCGTGTCGTTCCCGAAAAGCAATGGAAGCTGATCAAAGAAGGCACTAATTTCCTGAAGCTCGACAACGGCTGGTATTTCATTATCAAAGAAACCCGCGGAGCCGTGAGCCTCGTCACCCTGTTATCCATCCGTAAGGAATACAATTACCAGAACGAATACCTGCGCAACCGCTTTGCCGACCAGCTGGGATTTCCCGATTACATCGAGCTCAGCAATCATGTGAACGAAGGCGATTATGCCGTGAAAGACAGCGAAGGCAAGGTCTTGTTCATGATCGCCGTCAACAGCCAGAAGTTCAGCCTTACCCCCGTTTATTACGAGGTGGGTCTCTGGATCCTGGCCATCTTCTTTTTATACCTTTCGGTAAACAGCTTCGCGAAGTTCCTCTGGAATAAAGGGGAATGGCTGGCAGCCCTGCTCAGCATCGGTATTGTCATCGTCATTTTCAGGTCGGTCACCATGATCTGGTCGGTACCCAGGGCCCTGTATAAGCTCGACATCTTCAGCCCGGAACATTATGCCTCCAACTTCCTGTTCCCTTCAATGGGCGACCTCCTGCTCAACCTGCTGCTGCTGCACTGGCTGGTGTCCTTCTTTTATGAACGCGGACGAGAGCTCAATTTCCGCATCCAAAAAGTAAGGACAAGCTATATCGTTTCATTCCTGTTTATTGCCGCCACCTATGTGTTCATCGATCTGCTGAACGATATGTTCGAAGGCCTGGTGATGAACTCCAATATCTCTTTCGAGCTGACCAATATCCTGTCCCTTTCAGGCTATAGCCTGATCGGTTTTTTCCTCCTGGGACTTACCCTCTATACCTTCTTTACCGACATACTCATCAGCATTTTTCACCAGTTCTATTTAAGCAAGCAGGAAAAGCTGCTCGTGTTTATAGGGTCGGTGATGCTGATCCTCGCGGCGAAAGCCATGCTGAACGAGCTGAACATCCTCATGCTTACCAATACGGTTTTCCTGGTGGTGCTCGAACGCGCGAAGACCCGGAAGAAGGAATACCTCACCTTCCCGACTGTAGTGATGGTGCTGATGATCTTTGCGCTGGCCAGCGCGTCGCGCTTAACCACCTACACCGCGAACAAAGAGAAAGAGAACCGCAAGCTGATGGCTTCCAAGCTCGAGTCGGCAAACGACCCGATCGCGGAATACCTGCTCGAAGAGCTGGTGAAGAAATTAAAGTCCGACCCGGCAGTGAAAGATCATTTCAGCAGCAGGTCGCCCAACAACGAAAAGCTCTATGCACGGGTACAGCAGCTCTACTTCGGGGGCTATTTCTCTAAATATGATCTCAGCATTTATGAGTTCGATAATAACGGAGCGCCCTTTAATACCAATGTTACCCGCGACCTCGAATACTTCAACGAGCTGATCGAGCAGCAATGTACCCCCACATTCAACCGGTATTTTTATTACCTCTCGAACTCCTACGGAATCCTCACCTATTATGGTAAGATCCCGATGTTCGAAGGAGATCAGCGCATAGGCACCATGGTGATCGAGCTGAAATCGAAATACTTCCGCGACGACAATATCTTCCCCGAGCTGCTGCTCGAAGGCAGCCTCAAGATGAACAAAGATTTCCAGGCTTATTCCTACTCGATCTATAAGCAGGGAAGGCTGGTCACCCAGCAGGGTAATTACCCCTACAGCCTGCAATCGGCCGAGTTCTCCGATGCATCCCAGGGCTATACCTTCCTGAAGAACAAAGGGTACGATCACCTCGTATACAAGCCGAACCCGCAATTGCTCATCGTAGTGAGCCGCGAAGAAGAAAGCTCCTTCAAGGTGCTGGCCGTGTTCTCCTATATCTTCGGTATCTTCTCGCTGCTGCTCTTCATCTTTTACATCCGGCGAACCGTATCGCGGAACTACAACCCCGGCAACCGCAACCTGCGCAGCGCCAAAGGAAAATTCCGTTTCCTGTTCAAGACCAGGATACAGACCTCCATGGTCTTTGCCGTTATAGTCTCCGTCAGCCTCATCGGGTATATCACCCTGCTCTACATCAGCGAGCAATACAATAAGCAACAATACGAACGCATCAGTCAAAAGGTACGCTCCATTTTACTGGCCCTGGAAAAACGCACCTCGAACCTCCGCACCATCAGCCTGAAGAACGACGACAATTTCTCGATCGAGCTGAAGAACCTGTCGGACCTGTACCTGACAGACATCAATATTTTTGACCAGAACGGCAACCTCGTGATCTCCTCGCAGCCAAAGATCTACGAGGAAGGCTTAGTGTCGCGCAAGATGAACCCCGAAGCCTATATCGAGCTGCGGCATTTCGCCCGTTCGGAATTTACCACGAACGAACGCATCGGCACGCTGAATTACCTGTCGTCGTATGCGCCGATCCGCAACATCAGCAATAAGACCATTGCCTACCTCAACCTGCCCTATTTTGCCAACAAAACGGAGTACGAGCTGCGGGTATCGCAATTCCTCACCACGTTCATCAATGTGTATGTATTTATTTTTGTGATGATCGGCTTTGTGGCCTTCTTCCTCGCGAACTCCATCACCCTGCCCCTTACCCTGATCGAGCAACAGCTGCGCGAAACCAAGATCGGGAAGAAGATGGACCCGATCTCCTGGAAGCGTCGCGACGAGATCGGCACGCTCATCAACGAATACAACCGCATGATCGGGGAGCTGGAAGAAAGCACGGAAAAGCTGGCCAAATCCGAACGGGAGAATGCCTGGCGGGAAATGGCCAAGCAGGTAGCGCACGAGATCAAGAACCCGCTGACCCCCATCAAGCTGGGCATGCAGCAGCTGGAACGTTCGTGGCGCGACGGCGATCCGCAGTTCGACGAGAAATTCGAAAAATTCAGCCGTACTATTATCCAGCAGATCGAAAGTCTCGCGCTCATCGCCTCCGAGTTCTCGAGCTTCGCGCAGATGCCGGTGGCACGCACGGAAAAGGTAGATGTGAAAGAGATCCTGAAAAGTGTGGTCGACCTGTATAAGAACTCCGCGGGAGCAACCATCAGCCTCGGCTTCCTGCCTGCGCTGAGAGCCCATGTGCTGGCCGACAAGGACCAGATGATACGCACCTTTAACAACCTCATCAAAAATGCCATACAGGCCATACCCGCCGAGCGCAACGGAGAGGTGAGCATCGAGATGCTGAATGAAGGGGATACCCTCCTGATCATGATCCAGGATAACGGGATCGGGATCGATGAATCGCTGCGCGAGAAAATATTCACGCCGAACTTTACCACCAAGAATTCGGGTATGGGTATGGGGCTGGCCATTATCCGCAATATCATCCTGAATGCGGGCGGGAAGGTCTGGTTCGAATCCGTACTCAATAAAGGCACTGCTTTTTACGTTTCTCTACCATTGTATGTTGGTGATGAGTAAAAAAAACGGGTTCCTGCTCTTCTTTCTGTTGCTGAACGGCATTGCCCTGGCTCAACAGGCGCCATCTTTCCGGCAGAAAAGGGTACAGGTACGATCGGATACCCTGCGGCTGGATACCCTTGCCATCGCCCCCGGCTCCGTGATCATTACTGCACCAGACGGGGTAATGCCCGACAGCCTCTACGAGCTGATCCCCGAAAAAGGACTTATTGTTTTCCGCTCCCTGCCTCCCGACAGCCTCGATATCGCTTACCGCACCTTTCCGCCTGTATTTACCCAACGCTACGCACACAAAGATCCCCGGCTCATCAGCCCCGCGTTTTCCGGCAAGAACAACCCTTTTATGTTCACCCCCGAGATGCAGAAGAACGACCTGCTGTCGTTCGGGAACCTCAATAAATCAGGGAGCATTACCCGGGGCATTACGGTCGGGAACAACCAGGATCTTTCCGTCAATTCATCCCTCAACCTGCAGCTGAACGGCAGGCTCAGCGATGAGGTGGAAGTGATCGCCGTGATCTCCGATGATAACATCCCCATACAGCCCGAAGGCAATACGCAGCAGATACAGGATTTCGACAAGGTGTTCATCCAGTTGAAGAATAATGAGAATGTGCTTACCGCCGGCGACTTCGAGCTGCGCAGACCGGATTCGTATTTCATGAACTTCTTTAAGAAAGCCAAAGGCCGGCGCCGTGGCTAAGGGTAAGTATACCCGCTATACCTTTTCCGGAACGGAAGGTAACCAGGGCCCGTACCGTTTAAAAGGCGACAATAACGAAACCTTTATTATCGTGCTGGCCGGAACGGAACGGGTGTACATCGACGGGATGCTGATGAAGCGTGGCGAAGACCAGGATTACGTGATCGACTACAATACAGCGGAGCTACGCTTCACCCAGAAACGCCTCATTACCCAATACTCCCGGATCTCGGTAGAGTACGAATATTCCGACCGGAATTATTCCCGCTCACTGCTTTACCTCAACAACGAATTCCGCCGCAACAAGCTTGCCCTGCGGGTGAACTTCTATTCGGAGCAGGACAGCCGGAATCAGCCCCTGTTGCAGGAGCTGGACGATGAGCAGAAACGTTTTTTAAGTAATATTGGCGACAACCTGCAAGACGCCTTCTACCCGAATGTCGACAGCCTCGGTTTTAACCCCAACGAAATCCGGTATAAAAAGACCGACAGCCTCGGCTATACCATCTATGTGTATTCGGTAAACCCCGACAGTGCGGTGTACCGCCTGGGCTTTACGCAGGTGGGCGCAGGCAAGGGCAATTATGTACAGGCCAATACCATTGCCAATGGAAAAGTGTTTACCTGGGTAGCTCCGGCTGGCGGCATTCCCCAGGGAGATTACGAGCCCATCGTGCTGCTCATCACCCCGAAAAAAAGCCAGCTCCTTACCTACGCCGCCGACTATGAGCTCAGCGCGCAAACGAAGCTCAGCTTCGAAGGAGCATTCAGCAACCAGGACCAGAACCTGTATTCATCCCTCGGGAATGCCGACAACACCGGCTTCGCTTCGCGCACGACCCTCAGCAATAAAAAGATGCTGCGAAAGGACTCCCTGCGTACCCTGAACTGGGCCTCATCGGTAGCGGTAGAGTTTACGGATAAGAATTTCCGTCCCCTCGAACGTTACCGCCCCGTAGAGTTTGAACGCGAATTCAATATTGCATCCACGGCAACACGGGCTAATGAGCTGCATCTACCGGGATCGAACGCAATAACCTGCCGGTGTTGCAATACCAGTTCAATACGTTTCTGAAGGATACCCTGTATCGCGGTTTCCAGCAGGTATTGAGGTCCGATCTCCGCCTGAAAAAGCTGGCGTTCCGGTCGGCAGTGAGCTTGCTGAACAGCGAAGAAAGTAATAGCAGCTCCTATTATTTCAAGCACGCATTCGATCTGAGCCGGGAATGGAAATACGTAGTGACCGGGCTCGCGGAAGAATCTGAGCTCAACCGCTTTCGCGCAGGCGCTGCGGATACCCTGAGCATCCGCAGCTTTGCCTTTCAGCAATACACCGCTTACCTGCAAAACCCCGCCGCATGGACCAATAAGTACCGCCTGGATTATACGCTGCGCGAAGACCGTTTACCGCTTGGCAACAGCTTTCGTTCATCCACCATTGGGCAGACCTTGAACTTCAATACCGAGCTGAACATCAACACGAACTCCAGGCTTTCGCTGGGAGCCACCTACCGTAAGCTGGAAGTACAGCAGGATGCTTCCGGAAAGAAGCCCGAAGAGTCGGTGCTGGCCCGGGCACAGTACGATTTTAGCGCATGGAAAGGCTTCCTGAGCTCCAACACCTATTATGAGATCGGTACCGGGCAGGAGCCGAAGCGTGAGTATACCTATGTACAGGTGCCCGCCGGGCAGGGTGTATATATCCATGTGGATTACAACGGGAACGGCATTAAGGAGCTGAACGAATTTGAGATCGCCAAATTTGCCTACGAAGCCGATTACATCCGGGTATATGTCGTATCGACAGACTTTGTACGAACCAATGCCACCGTCTTCAGCGAAACGCTGAACCTGTATCCCGAACGCGTATGGGGAAACCGTACCGGCCTGCGCAGGCTGGTGTCCCGTTTTTCTAACCAGACAGCCCTCAAGATCGACCGGAAGATCCTCAATAATTCAAATGAATCATCCTTTAACCCCTTCGATACCCGCGTGGCCGATACCAGCCTGATCACCCTGAACTCTTCATGGCGGAACACCTTCTTCTTTAAGCGCACCGACCCGGTGTTCGGGGCGGATTATACCTTTCAGAATACCAGCAACAAATCCTTGCTTTCGAATGGCTTCGATACCCGCACACGTGAAGAGCATACCCTGCGCACCCGCTGGAATTTTGTACGCTCCCTGGGCTTGCAGGTACAGGCAAGCCGCGGAACCAAGACCTATGCTTCGCAATTGCTCACCGACAAGAATTTTGAGATTGCCTTCACCGGGATCAGTCCCGAGCTAAGCTGGCAGCTGAATACGGCGTTCCGCCTCAGCCTTTCGTACGGGTACACCGATCAGCGCAATGCCCCTTCCCTGGGTCCTCAGAAAGCAGTCAACCAGGTATTGAGCTCAGAAGCCCGGTACAATGCTTCCGGCAAGGGGAGCCTCAGTGCCCGCATCTCCTACATCAACAATTCGTATAACGATGCCACGAATACCCCCGTTGCCTACGAAATGCTGGATGGCTTGCAGGCAGGCAATAATATGACCTGGAACGCCGTGTTCCAGCGCACCGTAGGCAGTAATTTACAGTTGAATTTTGTGTATGATGGCAGGCGGTCGCCGGGCGTAAAGGCTATTCATTCGGGAAGTGTGCAGGCACGGGCGTTCTTTTAGCCTGCCCTGAAAAACAAAAGCCTCTCTGAAATCAGAAAGGCCTTTGCTAATTAACCTATTTTTGTGGGGAAAACACAAAATCTTAACGTTGCTTTTCCGCAAGTAGTATCTCTTAATTTATTTTAAAGTGATGCTTGTCTTCCCGATCGAATTTCCATCGGCATACAGGATCACGTTATAGGTTCCGGAAGGAATGGTAGACGATTTGGTCCAGTAAATGGTATAGGTCTGGCCGGCTTTGTTTTCGAAAGCCGCGTTCATCTTGGATGAATATTGAAGATCCTCGCCATCCGCGTTGAACCTGCTGTCAGTTGCATCGGTCACCACCAGGGCTTTTCCTTCCGGGTTGATGATCCTCAGGTAAAAATCACGTGTGCCTTGCGGGGCCACCGCATTATCGCCGATCGTAAAGTCTACCCTGATCTTCTCCAGGTTCTTTGCGCGGTCAGTTTCTACTTCCTTACCGCTCGAACGTAAACGGATACCCTGCGCGTTCAGCGAAGCGGTTTTGAGCAGCGAAGCCACGGCCACCTTATTGGATAGGGAAATATTCTGGTTCAACAGCTCGCTCGATTTTTTCTGCTCGGTCTGCACGCTCGATTTCAGGTTGCTGTTCTCAGAAGCCAGCATCTCGTTCTCCTTCTTCAGCTCGTTGATCTCACCCTGGTATTTACGGATATAGTAACGCAGCTGGTCGATCTCGTTACGCGCCTTCTCCAGCTCACCTGCGGTCAGGTTTCCGCGTTTTAATGCGTTCTGAAGCTGGAGCACCTTGCCTTTCAGCTCTTCATCCTTCGCCATCAGCGTAGAGTTCAGCGAATCGGCATTGGCTGTCGTTTCGTTCAGCTCTACTTCCAGCTGGTCGAGCTGCGACTGCAGTTTCATCTTCTCATCGCTGGTCTGGACATAACGGGTTTCCACTTTGTCCTTCTGCATCCACATGAACACGTTGGTAGCGATCAGTGCAACGATCACCGCCAGTAAAATGTAGATCTTTTTCGTGTCCTTCTGGGGAGCTTTTTCTTCATTCATATTCATAATACAATTCTTTAATTGCGTTTGGTATTGATCTTATTTGTTCGCTTCTTCCACGTAATTAAGCCGCAGATCGGTCAGGTACGTGTTCAGCAGGCGGTCTGTTTCCGGGCTTAAATTGCCCTTGGTTTTAGCGCGGATCATCTCCAGCATATCAATGGCATTCTGCGCCTGCTCCATATTCCGTTCGATCTTGTTGCTTACCGGGTGAAGGATCTTTCCCATTCCCTGCATGGCAGTAGAATAGAAAATATACATCAGCTGGGCGAATAACTGTTCATCTTTATCCATATTCGTGCTACGTTTTGCGACATCAAATATATTAATTTTTAGTATTGCGGAAATCCGTCATTAAAACGTATCCAAACTATAATATTATATGAGCTTTTCAAAGGAATACTGGAACAAACGCTACCTCGACGGGCAAGACGGCTGGGACATCGGGGAAATATCTTCCCCATTGAAGGAATATTTTAAACAATTAGGCGATAAAGAAATGCGGATACTCATCCCGGGCTGCGGAAACGCCTATGAAGCGATCTGCCTGATGAGCCAGGGTTTTACAAACGTATTCGTGCTGGATTATTCGGATGTGGTGATGGAACGTTTTCGCAAAGCCTTTCCCACATTCCCCCGTTCGCACATGATCACCGCCGATTTCTTTGAGCATACCGGGCAATACGACCTGATCGTCGAACAAACATTCTTCTGCGCGCTTCAGCCGGAGCAGCGCAGCGATTACGCGCGGCAGATGCACGCGCTGCTGGTGCCCGGCGGACGCTTATCCGGTATGCTCTTTACCGCTGAGTTTAAGGAAAGCCCGCCCTTTGGCGGAACCACGGAAGAATATGAAGGGTATTTCAGGCCTTTCTTTGAATTTCATACATGGGCTGCCTGCTATAACTCCATCGCTCCGAGGCAAGGCCGCGAATGGTTTATGATCCTCCGGAAGAAATAAAAGAATGTGCTGTTCTTGTTCTTTTATGGAGTTTTGGAAACCGATGGCCTGAAGATCAGGGTGCCATAAGCCGATTGCTCGATCTCCTGTTGGTTCATCAGCATCAGGCGGTATTCGCCGCGCAGGTACATCTTTGCCTGGTCGCTGTAGAAAGGGCTCATCGGGTTCCCGCTTTGCCCGGTAGGCAATACGCTCCGCGCGTGCTCCACATCGGCAAAATCAATAATGGTACGCATGGCCGGGCCGCTGTTTGCCGGGTACAGGCCCTCCGAGTTCAGGTGGAACCCGCTCTGGTTGAGCACCTCGTAAGCAGCAGGCGCAGGGAAAGGACCCACATTGAAGAATTTGTTCAGAGGCTTCATCTTACCCATAGGATGCGGATGCTCCAGGGTATGCACCCGGCTCCACTGCCAGTCGTTCACATTCTTACCCAACTGTTTTTCCAGGGCTGTCACCGCGCTGCGGAATGATTGTAGAAAGATATCCTTCCGGGTTTCTTTCTCACTGGTGTTCACATTGTCCCACCACAGGGAAGAATCGTTCTTTAAAAGAGTTTCTGTAGATGATCGTAAGATGAACGTATGCAGGAGATTCCTGAAATCTTCTTCTCCCAGCTCATCTTCAAAAGTCTGTTTCATGATCTGGTACAACAGACCGTAATAAATAGCCGGAGCGATGTCGTTCAGCTGGTGGTCACCCTTCCAGATCGCCAGTACGGCCAGGGCTTTTTTCTCATTGACGCTTCCGTTCGCTTCTATATCCTCTGAGATTTGCTGAAGAATACTCTCCGTATTGTTAACCCCCGAAGGAGAGATCATGTCGTACTGCATCGTGGCAAAATCATCTGCCGAAAACTTCCTGAATTCTTTCAGGTAAGACAGGATCTGCTTGGCCCGGTCATCGATCATATAATAGCCCGGCCATAAAGCGCCGTTCTTAATGTCAGGCTGGTTGTTTGCCGAATATACATACCCCGAAGGCGGGTTCTCCGATTTCGGGTTCTCATCGAAGGAATAATATCCCGCAGGGTCGTCCTTGCCCGAAGCACCGTCGAGTATGGTCACCGGGTTTACGTGTGCGGCACGTTTCAGCTGCTTGGCGGCCGCATACCAGGCAATGTTCCCGGCAGCATCACCATACATGACGTTCAGCCCGGGCGCAACAATCCGTGCAGGGCCGTTCCGGAACTCCGCTATGTTTTTAGCCCTTGCCATTTCGTAGGTCACTTCCAGCAGCGAGCTTGGAAATTTCAGGTAGGTCCAGAAGAAAGCCACAGGATCTTTTTCATGCTTCGCCACATCATCCATAGCCGGGTTGATCACTGGTCCGTGGCGCGTGGTCCTCACCTCGAACATTACATCTTCTTCACCCTTTACGCGGATGGTATCTGTACGTTTCTGCATATCCTCCCAGTGATTGATCGCCCATACCTGGTCCGGGTTATCAGGGTTCACCTGCTCCCGGTAAAAATCAATGTCATCATTCTCAAACATGGTGAGTCCCCAGGTCGTGGTACGTGTATGACCCAGCGCGGCAAAGGGAAAGCCGCCGAGGTGATTGCCATAGAAGCTGAAGCCCGGGCATTCGAGGTGGGCCTCGTACCAGACTGCCGGCTGGGAATAACCGATGTGTGTATCGTTGGCAAAGATCACCTTGCCGCTGGCCGATTTGCGGGGAGAAACGATCCAGCTGTTGCTGCCGATAAACAAAGGCACCGGAAGCTTTTCCAGTATACGCTGTATACCTGAATATGAATAAGCCAGGTTGAGGGTCTTGCTGCGCATGCGCAATACCTTTTCCACCGGGATCTTTTCATCACCCGGAACATACGAGGTAATAAGATCACGGGTATAATCGGTGCCCAGCTTTTCTTCAATGCGTGAATAGAGCGGATCTGTTTTGAAGGCCATCGCGAAGCTGAACGACATATACCCCGTCACCAGGAAAAGATCTTTGGTCGTATAGCTTTCCTTCGGGATGCCCGCAAGGGTAAACTCGATCGGCGTCTTCCCGTTGTGAAGGTATTCGTTGATGCCGCGGAGGTAGGCTTCGGCAGCGACCTTGTTCGCGAGTTTCGCCTGCGTGTTGAAGGCTTCCGCGGAAGCTTCCGCGTGTGCAGTGAGCCCCAGCGTGCGGAAGAATTTATCTGCCGGTAACAGCTCCTTGCCGAATATTTCCGCCAGCCTCCCGGAGGCCACCCTGCGGATCAGCTCCATCTGGAAAAGCCGGTCCTGCGCGTGCACATACCCGAAGGCATAATACAGGTCTTCTTCGTTCTGCGCGTAGATATGAGGTACCCCATGCTTGTCGTAGATCACCTTCACCGGCTGTTTCAGTCCCGGCAGGTCGATATTTCCCGAATACACCGGCTTGCTGTACAGCAAATACGCGTATACCCCGCCAGCCAGTACGGCGATCAGTATGAGCAGTGATACAAGGATTCTTTTCACTAATTTCATGTGTACAGCGGTTATCGGTAAAAGTCACCGTTTTATACCTGTGCGGCTACCAGCAGGTCCAGGTCCTTTAACGGCAGGTTAAACGTGGTTGAGATATACTTATTGGTGATATGACCATTGTAAATATACACCCCGTTACGCACCCCGCTTTTCTCCCAGAGCATATTCTTAATACCCCCGGCCTCCCCGATGTCGAGCAGGATCGGAGTGAATATATTGGTAAGTGCATAGGAAGCGGTACGTGCTACCCGCGAAGCAATATTCGGTACGCAGTAATGGATCACATCATGCTTGCGGAATACAGGTTTGGTATGATTGGTTACATGAGAGGTTTCGAAGCACCCTCCCTGGTCAATGCTGACATCGATAATAACCGAGTCGGCCTTCATCTGGCTCACCATATCCTCGGAAACGATACAAGGGCTACGCCCTTCCTTGGCGCGCATTGCCCCGATGGCCACATCGCATTTCGATAAGGCTTTCATCAGCACGACCGGTTGCAGCACCGAGGTGAACAGGCGTGTGCCGATGTTGTTCTGGAGCCTGCGTAAATGATAAACAGAATTATCGAACACCTTTACATCAGCCCCTAAGGCCAGCGCAGTACGCGCCGCGTACTCGCCTACGGTACCCGCCCCGATGATCACGATCTCGGTCGGCGGAATCCCGGTAACACCGCCCAGCATCAGCCCTTTGCCGTTATGTGTGCTGAGCAGCTCGCCCGCGATGTGTATGGACGTGGTACCTACGATCTCGCTCATGGAACGCACAATGGTAAGTATCCCCCCTTCGTCGCGAAGGTTCTCGAAAGCAATGGCCGTGATCTTCTTAGCGATCAGCGCCTTGATGTATTCTTCCTTCATCGAAGTGACCTGCAAGGCAGAGATCAGGGTTTGACCCGTCTTCATCAGCGCGATCTCTTCGAGGGTAGGCGGGGCAACCTTAATGATGATATCGGCCTGGTACACATCCTTGGTATCATAAGCGATCCGGCCACCCTCCTCACTATAATCCTGGTCGGGGAACTTGGCAGCATTGCCTGCGGCCGATTCGATCACGACCTCATGACCGTTGTTCACGAGCAGCCCCACCGAAAGCGGGGTCAGCGCGATACGGTTTTCCTGGAAGGTGATCTCCCTGGGAATTCCTATATACAGGCTGTTTTTGCGTTTTTTTACTGCCATCAGGGCTTCCTGCGGCATAAGCATGGCCTGGCGGGCAGCTTCAGAAAATCCTTGTTTAGAAGTGGATGCCATTGCGTGGTTAAGTTTGGAGAAGCAAGTTACTAAAACTTACGAACAATGAGGAAGCCGGAAGGGCCGGCTGGTATCAGTGCTGCTCAATAGAGAAGCGACGGCTCAGGTCCTCCTCTGTCGTGATGCGTATGTCGACACAGACTTCGGGGAGCAGGCCTGCGATCTTTTCCGGCCATTCCACTAAGCAGTACTGCCCGCTGTAGAGGTATTCCTCCACACCGATATCCAAAGCCTCCGCTTCATTCTTCAGGCGGTAGCAATCGAAATGGTATATTTTTCCCTGCGGATGATCGTATTCGTTGATAATGGAGAATGTAGGACTGCTTACCTCGTCGGCAGAGCCCAGGGACTGGCAGATGGATTTGATCAGGGTCGTTTTCCCGGCGCCCATCTCACCATGAAAAAGAAAGATCTTACGACCGGCCGCTGCTTCCAGGATCTGCCGGGCTATTTCCGGCAGGCCTGCTTCGGATGAACACTTCAGATGCATGCCCAAAGATAAGACAAATCATTATTTACTGGTGTACACCGCGAAAGGGATCACCATTTCTTCCAGCGAAATACCCCCATGCTGAAAGGTATTGTTAAAGAAATTAGCGAAATGATTATAATTGTTCGGGTACACGAAATAATAATCCTCCTTGGCAAATATGAAGGCCTGGCTCACATTCACCTTCGGAAGCTGCACATCGTGCGGGTTCTTTACCTCCATCACCTCTTTCGCGTTGTAATTGAGACTCTTGCCCTGCTTGTAACGCAGGTTGCTGTTCACCGTACGGTCGCCCACCACCTTGCTCGGGTTCTTCACACGGATAGTGCCGTGATCGGTCGTAATAATGAGGCGCGCGGGCTTCTGCGCGATCTTTCTCAGGGTATCCAGCAGGGGCGAGTGCTCGAACCAGGAATAGGTAAGCGAACGGTACGCCGCCTCGTCGGGAGCCAGCTCACGGATCAGCTCCATCTCCGTACGCGCATGCGAAAGCATATCTACGAAGTTATAGACGATCACATTCAGCGGGATCTGGAACATGGTATGGATCCGGTCTACCAAGTCCTTGCCCTCCTCGTTAGTTAAGATCTTGTTGTATGAGAATTTATAGTTCTTGCGCAGGCGCTGAAGCTGGTCGGCCAGGAACTCCGACTCATGCAGGTTCTTACCCCCCTCATCCTCATCGTTCTTCCATAGCTTAGGAAGCTTGCGCTCCATTTCCAGGGGCATCATGCCCGAAAAGATCGCGTTCCGCGCATATTGCGTGGCTGTAGGCAGGATGCTCACATAAGTATCTTCTTCCTCCGTCCGGAAATATTCGTTGATCAGAGGGCTTAAGATCTTCCATTGATCGTAACGAAGATTATCGATCAGTAGAAAGAAGGTCGGTATTTTTTCATCCACCAGCGGGAGCACTTTCTTGCGCAACAGGTTATGCGACATCACGGGCGCTTCATCCGGCTTGTTGATCCACTGCTGATAATGCTTGTCGACGAACTTGGAGAACTGCGCGTTCGCATCAGCCTTTTGCATCTTCAGGATGTCGTGCATACCCTCATCCTCCAGCTGCTCCAGCTCCAGCTCCCAGTACACCAGCTTGCGGTACACCTCCGCCCATTGGTTCAGGTTAAGATCATCGTTCAGGATCATACCCAGGTTGCGGAACTCCTGCTGGTAAGCCGAGGTCGTCTTTTCGCTAACCAGGCGTTTGTTGTCGATGATCTTCTTGATGGTCAGCAGGATCTGCTTAGGGTTTACCGGCTTGATAAGATAATCGGCGATCTTGCTGCCGATCGCGTCCTCCATCAGGTATTCCTCTTCGCTCTTTGTGATCAGCACCACCGGGATCTCCGAATTGAAATTCTTGATCTCCGCCAGGGTCTCTAACCCGGTTAGGCCCGGCATGTTCTCGTCGAGGAACACGATATCGTATTGCCCCTCACGTACCGCATCCAGCGCGTCAGAGCCATTCGTCACGGTATCAACCTTATATCCTTTATCGTTCAGAAATAAAATATGAGGCTTTAATAAATCGATTTCATCGTCGGCCCAGAGTATGGTGGTTTCCTGCATAGTGTCTTATTATATCCCGGTGCAGCAGCGCCGGTTTTTATTTGATGTTAAATTTAACAACTTTTGTAGCGAATTAGTATGCAGCCGGCTTTGAACAAGAAAAAAATATTTAACGATCCAGTGTATGGTTTTGTAAGTGTTCCTTACGAGATCATCTTCGACCTGATCGAACATCGCTACTTCCAGCGATTACGTAACATCAAGCAGCTGGGGCTCACGCACCTCGTATATCCCGGCGCGCTCCATACCCGTTTTCATCATGCTTTAGGCGCTATGCACCTGATGAGCATCGCGCTGGAAACCCTCCGGAATAAGAAGATAGCGATCAGCGAAGAAGAGGCAGAAGCCGTCACCATTGCCATCCTGCTGCACGACATCGGGCATGGTCCCTTTTCGCATGCGCTCGAAAACTGCATCGTTCCGGGTGTGCATCATGAAGACATTTCCGTACTCCTGATGGACAAGCTGAATGAAGAATTCGACGGAAAGCTCACGCTGGCTATTAAGATCTTCAAAGATCAGTATGAAAAGAAATTCCTGCACCAGCTGGTATCCGGACAGCTCGACATGGACCGCATGGATTACCTCAACCGTGACAGCTTTTATACTGGTGTTTCGGAAGGGGTGATCGGTTTCGACCGGATCCTGAAGATGCTTTGTGTGGTGAATGATCAGCTGGTGGTGGAAGAGAAAGCGATCTATTCCATCGAGAAATTTTTGATCGCGCGCAGGCTGATGTACTGGCAGGTATACCTGCATAAAACGGTGATCTCCGCGGAACAGCTTCTCGTCAAGATCCTGAAACGCGCTAAAGAGCTTTCATTGCAGGGTGAGCAGCTTTTCTGTACTCCATCCTTCGGACTTTTCCTCCGGCAGCAGATCACCAAAGAGCAGTTCGCGCAGGACCCGCAATTCCTTGAAGCCTTTTCACGCCTGGATGATACGGATATCTTTTCGGCGATCAAGGTCTGGTGCGATTCCGCCGACCCGGTGCTGTCATTTCTGTGCCGTAACCTCACCTCCAGGAATCTCTATGCGATTGCTCTTCAGCAGGATGCCTTTACCCGGGAGCAGATCGACCGGAAAAAGGAAGAGGTGCTCGGCAGGTATACGATTGCTCCTGAGCTCATCGACTATCTCGTTTTTACCGACACCATAAAAAACAACGCGTACAGTCCGAAGGCCGCCAGCATTTACATCCTGACAAAGGACCGGCAGCTCATCGACATTGCCCAGGCTTCTGATAACCTGAACCTCGAAGCCTTGTCGCGTACGGTAGAGAAACATTTTCTCTGCTGGCCCAAATAACGATCCTGTTTTCGGTACAAAAAAATAATAGGATTATAAATTTGCACCTTTCATATATAAGATTAATTTTGTGTAATGCAATTTACGGCCAAAGAGATTTGTGTCCTCCTGAACGGTGAACTGGAAGGAAATCCTGACGAAACGGTTTTTACGCTATCTAAGATAGAGGAAGGCGTTCGTGGGTCATTGTCTTTTTTGTCCAACCCAAAATACGAGCCATATCTGTATACCACGGAAGCCTCTGTGGTGATCGTTAATAAAAATCTTCAGCCGGAACGCCAGGTCAATACCACGCTGATCAAAGTGGATGATGCGTATAGCGCTTTCTCGGTACTGCTGGAACGTTATAACCAGATCAAGTTAAACAAATCGGGAATCGAGCAGCCTTCGTTCATTCATCCATCCGCAACGATGGGTGATCAATGTTATGTAGGCGCTTTCGCGTACATCGGAGCTAATGCGCGCATTGGTAAGAATGTAAAAATCTACCCGCAGGTATACATCGGCGACAACGTGACGATCGATGATAACTCGACCCTGTTCTCAGGCTCTAAAATATATTCCGATTGTACGATCGGCAAGCACGTGATCATTCATTCGGGAGCAGTGATCGGGAGCGATGGCTTCGGCTTTGCTCCGCAGGCGGATGGTTCGTACAACAAAGTAGCCCAGATCGGCAACGTGATCATCGAAGATCATGTAGAGGTCGGGTCGAACACCTCGATCGACCGTGCAACCATCGGCTCAACGGTGATCCGCAAGGGCGTGAAGCTGGATAACCTCATCCAGATAGCCCACAATGTGGAAGTTGGTAACAACACGGTGATCGCGTCGCAATCCGGTATCTCCGGAAGCACCAAAGTAGGCGAGCAGTGCATCATTGGCGGCCAGGTTGGCATCGTTGGTCACATCAGCATCGCCCGTGGCTCACAGATCAACGCGAAGTCAGGTATTTCCAAGTCGATTACCGAAGAAAATAAACAATGGAACGGCCTCCCCGTATCCCCTTTCCGCGATTCCTTAAAGATGCAGGCCGTATGGAAAAAAGGATCGAAGAATTGGAACAGCTTCTCAAGGATCTCAAACAAACTGCATCCTAATCTGCCC
Organism: uncultured Sphingobacteriaceae bacterium; assembly: GCA_937875035.1. GTDB lineage: Bacteria > Bacteroidota > Bacteroidia > Sphingobacteriales > Sphingobacteriaceae > CALNCF01. The sequence continues at coordinate 19,862 of CALNCF010000147.1, forward strand.
AAAGATTTTGTATTAGTCGGGTTTCTCAATACCTTTGCCTTCAAGTTTTTTTGAAGATGAATGTAAAACAGACCACTATAAAGGCACCTGTTACTGTTTCCGGCGTGGGTTTACACACTGGTAAACAGGTAACTATGACCTTTAAGCCTGCCCCCGAAAATCATGGTTACAAGTTCCAGCGTATCGACCTTCCGAGATCGGAAGAG
>CALNCF010000148.1 GCA_937875035.1 uncultured Sphingobacteriaceae bacterium
CGATTTTATTGGCAGGCACCTGGAACAGGTATTCGAAAAAAGCAATTCCCCAGCTGATCGCAATGATGGCCAGCAAGCCTAAGCTCTTGCTCCACTCCATCTCTTTAAACCGCAGGTGGCCGTACCAGGCAAGCGTCATAAATATGTTTGAAACAGTTAACAGGAGTACCGTATACAGACCTTTCATAGCGATAAAAAAAGCGGCACCTGAGCGCCGCCTGAACGTTTTATATTAAACAGTTACTGATGTCTTCTTTTGGGTATTTACGGGTTGAGGCACTTTTACATAATACCCCGTGCCATCGTAAGCCCTTTTACGGGGATGCTCCATACAAGCCTCCGAGCAACAGCCATCCAGCTTTTCGCCACATTCATCACATTGCGTAAAATGCTCATTGCATTCCGGGTTCGCGCAGTTGATCATCTTAGGAGTACGTGTACCGCAATTCCTGCATTCAGAGATCACTACAGGGTTTACCTGGTTCACATCCACTACCACCCTGTTATCAAACACATAGCACTTACCTTCAAAGTCTTTCCCCCCGGCTTCCTTACCATATTTGATGATCCCGCCATGCAGTTGGTATACTTCGCTGAAGCCTTCTTTCAGAAGCAAGGCGCTGGCCTTTTCGCATTTGATACCGCCTGTACAATAGGTGAGGATCTTCTTGTCTTTGTATTGAGCCAGCTCATTGATCTTATCCGGGAACTCACGGAAGTTTTCGATGTCGAGGGTCACCGCATTCCTGAAACGCCCCACGCTGTGCTCATAATTGGAACGTACGTCCAGGATGATCACATCATCGCGGTCTTTCATCTCCATAAAGTCTTTCGGCTCCAGGTGGATCCCGGTTTCGGCCTGGGGATTGATCAGCTCAGGGTTTCTCAGGCCTGAGTGCACGATCTCCGGCTTATAGCGCACGTGCATCTTAATAAATGACGGCTCGTCCACTTCATCGATCTTGAAATCGGTTTTCGCGAAGCGCGGATCGGCATGAATAGCGTCCATGTAGACCTTACATTGTTCGGGAGTTCCGGAAATGGTACCGTTCAGGCCTTCGTTCGCAACGATAATACGTCCGACCAATCCGGTTCGTGTACAAAATTCCAGGTGTTCTGCGGCGAATTGCTCCGCATCTTCTATTGTTGTATAACAATAGTAAAGGAGTGTCTGATATGTTTTCATGTTCATTGATACCGCTGCAAACGGCGTTTAATGCGGGGCAAAAATAGTAATATTCCGGCAATTCCTAAGGTCTTAACCGCTGAATACCTGCGCTTCCCTTCCCGAAATTTCAAATTGGCTCCTTTCAGACAGCCGGATTGCTTACTTTTACCAAAATTTCAAAAGCTATGTACGAAACCCTAAAACCTGTATTGAACGATGAGCTGGCCGCCATTGAAAAGGCCGGACTGTATAAAAGAGAACGTATTATTACTTCACCGCAGGGGGCCGACATTACGGTTGCCGGCGGACAGCATGTGATTAACTTCTGCGCCAATAATTACCTGGGGCTGTCGTCCCACCCGAAGGTGACCGAAGCGGCGATCCAGGCGATCCGGTCGCATGGATTCGGGATGTCGTCGGTACGCTTCATTTGCGGAACACAGGACATTCATAAAGAGCTGGAGAGAAAGATTTCCGAGTTTCTGGGTACAGAGGATACCATCCTGTACGCCGCGGCATTCGATGCGAACGGCGGTGTGTTCGAACCCCTGTTCAACGAGCAGGATGCCATTATTTCGGATGAGCTGAACCACGCGTCCATTATCGACGGGGTACGCCTCTGCAAAGCGCAGCGCTACCGTTACAAGCACGATGATATGGCCGACCTGGAAGCCAGGCTCCAGGAAACCCAGGATCTTCGCCACCGCATCATTGTAACCGATGGCGCCTTCTCCATGGATGGAACCATCGCCCAGCTCGACAAGATCTGCGAACTGGCCGATAAATACCGCGCCCTGGTGATGATCGACGAATGTCATTGCTCCGGGTTTATGGGCAAGACCGGGAGAGGTACGCATGAGCATCATGGGGTGATGGGCAAGATCGATATTATTACCGGCACTCTGGGCAAGGCATTGGGCGGAGCTTCGGGTGGCTTTACTTCGGGAAGAAAAGAAATCATCGACCTGCTGCGCCAGCGTTCGCGCCCATACCTGTTCTCCAATACACTGGCACCTTCGATCGTAGGCGCTTCGATCGCGGTGCTCGATCTGCTCACCGAAACAACCGAGCTGCGCGACAAGCTCGAAAGCAATACCAAATACTTCCGCGAAAAGATGACAGCCGCCGGCTTCGACATCAAACCGGGCATTCACCCTATTGTACCGGTGATGCTCTATGACGCGAAACTGTCGCAGGACTTTGCCGCACGCATGCTCGAAGAAGGCATTTACGTCATCGGGTTCTATTACCCGGTCGTTCCGCAGGGCAAAGCCAGGATCCGTGTTCAGATGTCGGCAGCACACGACAAGGCGCATCTCGACAAAGCCATCGAGGCCTTTACCAAAGTAGGCCGGGAGCTTGGCGTGATCAAATAAAAGCATACAAAACAACCCTGAGATTACTGAACGCCCGGCCTTGTACCGGGCGTTCTTCGTTAAAATATTCCCTTCATTTCTTGCATTATTGAAATGATATTCAGACTTTTCAGTCTTTACCCCCGCAGTCGCCGGGCAAAACAGGGGCCTGATGAGGGACGAAATCATTATCTTTGCAAGATGTTATCCAGGATCAACGAATACAAAACTGAAATAGAACAGGTTAACCCCGCAAACGCGGAGGAGTTAGAAGCATACCGCATTAAATACCTTGGAAGAAAGGGTAGCATTACCGAGCTATTCGATGAGTTTAAAGCGCTTCCCGGCGAAGAAAAACGTTCACTGGGTAAGGTGATCAACGAGCTGAAAAGCGTCGCTGAGCTCAAATACACAAATCTTAAAGAGCAGTTCGAAAGCGGTCCGGGTGCACAGGCTTCCGGCCTCGACCTCAGCCTTCCGGGCGACCCGCTGCCTTCGGGCTCACGTCACCCGGTATCCTTACTGATCAAGGAAATTTCAGATATATTCTCACGCATTGGCTTCACCGTAGAGAAAGGCCCGGAGATCGAGGATGACTGGCATAACTTCTCTGCGCTGAACTTCCCGGAAGAGCACCCGGCAAGGGATATGCAGGATACCTTTTTTATTGAAAAAAACCCGGGTACCGAAAAAGGCGACCTGGCCCTGAGAACCCATACCTCTTCCGTACAGGTGCGCTTAATGGAGAAGAATCAGCCTCCATTACGTTCTATCATGCCCGGACGTGTATTCAGGAACGAAGCGATCTCGGCCCGTTCCCATTGTATCTTTCACCAGGTAGAGGGCTTATATATTGATGAGAACGTTTCATTTGCCGACCTGAAGCAGACACTGTATTATTTTGTGCAGGAGATGTTTGGCAAGGGTACCGATGTACGTTTCCGCCCTTCCTATTTCCCATTCACAGAACCTTCCGCGGAAATGGATATCGCCTGTAAG
>CALNCF010000149.1 GCA_937875035.1 uncultured Sphingobacteriaceae bacterium
AGCGGGCTTCCCTGGTAGGTCCAGCGAGCCTGGTCTCCGCCTGTGCCCGAAAGGGTAATGGTTCCGAACGAACCTGTGTTGTTAACGGATGGAGAAGGGCCGTTGTCGTCTTTGCTGCATGCGCTTAACATGACAACAGCGGCAAGTGCGAGCGTTCTGAATGTTTTCATTACATATGCGTGTTGGTTTCATGTAAAAATCAGGAAGACCGAGGCAGAAAAAAATACCGAACAGCACAGATTCGGAGATACCGTTAAGAGGGTATAAGCAAGGCCATGCTTTCATGCTTATTGCATAAAAAAGCCTTTCCAGATATTGCGGAAAGGCTTTTTTGGGGTATCGGATTCCTGTCAGAACCGGAGGTTTGCCCCGAAAAGAATATTCCGTTCGGCCTGCGGGAAATAAAAGTTATTGGTGCTCATCACTCCCCCTATAATCTCCGAATAAGTATAGCCGTTCGCTTCGTACAGCTCGTTGAAAATGTTATTCACCTTCAGTACCAGGCTGATCTCTTTGGCGCTTCTGAACGGAAAGCGTAGGTCCAGCAAAAGATCGTTCACCAGGAATGCATCCAGTGAGCGTTTGTCGTCGGCCGTGTTATCCATGTACTGCTTGCCTACGTATTTGGTCTGGAGGCATACCGAGAACGGCCTGAACAGCTGGTAACGTAACTGGCTTCCTGCGATCACCGATGGAGAAAAGGAGATGTCTGTTTTGCTGTACTGGTTTACCGTTGTTCCCAGGTAATTATAATCGGCGTCGTATTCGTAAATGTATTCGGTAAAGTTCCGGATCTTGTTCTCGCTCAGGGCCAGGTTCGCCGACCAGTTGAAGCGCTTCGTGATGTTCCAGCTCGTGCTGATCTCGATACCGGTACGATAGCTTTCCGGGATATTCTGGCGCACATAATCGCCCACATCGTTCACCTCGCCGGTAAGGATCAGCTGGTCCCTGTAATTCATCAGGAAATAATTCAGCTCATAGCCGAATTTTTTATTCCTGTTTTTATAACCGGCTTCCAGGTCACGCAGGTGTTCCGGCTTCGGCGTTCTTCCGGCCAGCACCCCCGTGGTATAATCGTCGCGGTTCGGTTCCTTGTTGGCTACACTGTAAGAAACATACAGCAGGGATGCCGGGTTGAGCTCGTAGGTAATGCCCGCTTTCGGGTTGAAGAACCGGAGCGTGTGCTGCTGGGTAAGGTCGGTGCCTTCCTTATCGACCCCCGAAATACGGTACCCGATGCCGCGGAACTGTACATCGCCGAATACCCCCAGCTTCCGGGTGATCTTATAGTCGGCTTTTACATAAAAATTAGCCTCTTTCTTGTGGCCATACGTTGTGTAGAAACGGTCGTACATGTTTTTATTGGAAGAATATCTTGCCCACACCACTTCACCGAAATGCTCGCCATCGTACTCGTTCAGGGCTCCGCCTGCTACGATATGCAGTTTACTGTTAGCTACGTAATCGAGAGAGTATACCAGTCCCTGGAACTCGTTCGACAACCATCTCCGGCGTACCAGGTCGGTGCGTGCAATGGTATCGTTAGGTGTGAACAGGGTGTCCATACCATATTGCGCGAACTTTTGTCGTTCCTTGTATTCTTCGTAATAGCCCTGCCCGCGTGTAAAGTGGTAAGCGATATTCGCATTCAGCTTTTTATTGATCTGCCTGGAATAGAATACCTGGTAATGATCCTGTTGGTAATTATCGGTCTGCGAAGCGAAAGGGTGTGCCAGCGAATTGTATTTGCGGTTGATCTTCAGCTGGTCTTCGGCTACCCCGCTCCAGGCCAGGTAAGTGCGCTCGGTTCCCGAGAATACCACCATCTTCAGGAGATTCTTCTCATCAAAATAAGACGCGGTAGTGAAGAATGATTTGAGCTTCGAAGAGCTGTTTTCCATATACCCCTGCGAAGCGATCTTGGATAAGCGCCCGGTAAAGCTCCAGTGCTTGTTCAGGATACCGGTTCCGACCTTCGCGCTGTAGAGGTCTGTCTGGTAGCTGCCGTGAGTGCTGTTCACCTCGGCAAAGGGCTCTGTGCTCACCTTGTCGGTTTCCATGTTGATGCTGGCCCCGAAAGCGCCTGCGCCGTTGGTAGAGGTGCCCACGCCGCGCTGTACCTGGATGTTGTCTACCGAGCTGGCAAAGTCGGGCAGGTTCACTAAAAAGGTTCCCTGCGATTCCGCATCGTTCAGTGGGATGCCGTTAATGGTGACATTGGTCCGGGTGGCGTCCGATCCCCGGATCCGGATCCCGGTATAGCCGATCCCCGTTCCCGCATCCGAAGTGACTACGGCAGAGGGTGTCTGGTTCAGCAGGTACGGAAGATCCTGCCCTAAATGATTGCGCCGGATCTCTTTCCGGTCGATGCTGGTAAAGGTGGCTGCTGACTTCTCCGAAACACGGCTCGAAGAGATGATCACCTCATCCGACAGCATCTCGCTCTTGCGAAGCTGTACCTGGATGTCCTGCTCAGGAATGCGCCGGATTTGCTCCTTAAAGGTTTCGTAGCCGATGAACGACACCTTCAGCTGGTCGTCGCCCTCGCGTACGCGCCTGAAATGGAAAATACCCTGCTCATCGCTGGTGGTGGATCTTCCGTTAAGAGTAATGGTAGCGCCGGAAAGCGCCTGTTGATTGTCAGCATCCGTTACCTTCCCGGTAATGCTGAATTGTGCAAGCACAGCCGCGGGTAATAGCATAATTGCTGCTCCGCTGAATACTTTTTTAAACATGTAATAAATAATTAAATAAAACCCAGGAAGAAAAGGGGAAATCTCTCCCTTCAATTAGTTTTATTAACCTCGCTCCCTACGCCGGCATTATCCGGATCAGGTGTATGCCGGTCAAGACGATCGGCAAATGGGGGTAATCTCAGCCCGATA
>CALNCF010000150.1 GCA_937875035.1 uncultured Sphingobacteriaceae bacterium
TTTGCAGTCGCCCGGTACCAACCACATGAGTAACGGCCGGGATGGATGCACGTTTTTCGGGACGGATCACAAACACTTTCTCCATGAAGGGAACGGTGTCGGTCTGCTCAAAATACGCAGTCACAAATTCACCCAGGATAGAGGGCGCGAAGGGACGGAAAGATTCCCGGCGTTTGATCTTGAGATTCAGGATATCCTTGGCATCGGCGCGGCGCGGATCCGCGATAATGGAACGGTGACCCAGGGCTCTCGGACCAAATTCCGCACGTCCCTGGAACCAGCCTACTACGCCTCCGCCTATAATACAGTCGCTTACTTCATGGTATAATTCTTCATCGCTCAATTCGCGGAACGCTACCTTCTGATCATTCAGCACCTGGCGTACTTCTTCCACAGAAAAACGGCTGCCCAGGTAACCATGCCGCATCTCCGGCAGGCGTTCCTTTTTAAGGATGTGATTGTACAGGTACAGGGCCGAACCGATCGATGTACCCGCGTCGTGCGCGGCCGGCGGAATATAGACCTGCCTGAAAGGAGTATTCAATAAGAGCTTCCCATTGGCTACGGAATTTTGTGCCACACCCCCGGCAATACATACCCTGTCAAGACCCGTACGTTTTTGCAGGTGCGTGAGCATATGAAATATCAACTCTTCGGTGATGCGTTGTACCGAAGCGGCGAGATTACGGTGATGATCGTTCAGCGGCTCATCCTTTGCGCGGGCCGGACCAAAAAGGGTGATCAGCTCATCCGAATACACACGCCCGATCTCCGGGCTCCCCCCTTCCCAGCTCATGTTCACACCCTTCGATGTATGATTAAAACAAGAGAGGTTGAGCTCAAACAGCCCGTTATCTTTAAAACGTATTACCTTTCTCAGCTCATCAACATATACCGGCTTGCCATAAGGCGCGAGGCCCATCACCTTGTATTCATCGCCGTAATGCGGGAAGCCCAGGTACTGGGTTAAAGCCGTGTAGAAAATACCGGCGGAATGAGGGTAGGTCACCTGGTCGATCACCTCGATCTGGTTACCCCTGCCGATGCCGATCATGGTCGAGGAGAAATCGCCGAAGCCATCGATCGATAACAGCGCAGACTCCTGGAATGAAGAGGCAAAGAAAGCGCTGGCGAGGTGACTGCGGTGATGTTCCACATACACGATCTTCCCGGTAAAGAAGGAAGCGGGCTGATCAAAATGACGCGCGAATTCTTCATCAAGCCCGGAAGCTTTTTTCAGGTTCTTAAAACGGGTCAGCATATTCGAAATGCTCAGGCGGTTCTTCAATGCGCTGAGCACCTTCTTACCGAAATTCGCTTTCGGGTCTCTTGAGATGGAGATATAATCGACCTCCGAAATACTGATGCCGGCTTCGGCCAGGCAAAAACGAATGGCTTCGACAGGGAAGCCCGCCCAGTGCTTGATCCGGCGGAAACGTTCCTCTTCGGAAGCAGCGATCAGCTCTCCGTCCTTATAGATGCAGGCAGAGGCATCTCCGTGATACGCATTCAGTCCGAGTATGTACATAATTTTATCTGATTCGTTGTGATGTGATTATTTCTTATTGATCCACCGGTAGATCATCACACTGATAATGACATACACGATGATATTAAAGATGAGATGATGATCTATGTCGATACCGCCTTTCCGGCTGTAATAGGAATACACGAGCAGCACCGCACAGATACGCAATACGTTCAGGATATTGATGACCAGCAGACCGCCCAGCAGCATCTTCCATTTATCGCGGAAGGGCTTGGGCCAGGCAATGATAAATGCCGCGTAGAAGCTCATCACCCCGTAAGCCAGGCAGGTATATACCAGGCCTACGCTTACACCGCCTACCAGCTTTAAGCGTGTAGGATAAATGATCGTTTCGTAACCGAAAAGCTCCAGCAGTCCCGAGCAGATATACAGTAAGGCCAGGCGCAGCCAGCGGATGTAATTGAGGTGCCGGTCGAGAAAAGCAGAGTAAAACATGCCGCCTTCACCAGTAATCCCGATAAAGAATAAATTGAAATAATAGAACAACAGGAAGAGCACGAGAAAGGTGATCCCGAAACGCAGACCCTGGTTCGAACGGATCTCAGCGAACATCCTTATCCTTTCTTTTTAATTCAACGATCATAGCATCTACGAGGAAGCGGTACCAAAAGGCTTGCAGGAAATGGAACACCAGCCCGGTGCGCCCATCCATAAAGCCAAGCTGGAAAATATAACGGTAGATAAAATACAAGGCAGGGCGTACGAACAGGGGCATACGGTTCCAGGTGTTCTTCATCCAGATCCTGCGCGCGTCGGTATTGCCAACGAGTGAACCCTTCAGGGCTGCCGTGGCATGGAACTCCTCGCGGGCCTGCAGCTGCGCATATCGCACATGCTTCTGCGACCAGAAAGCAATATCTTCCTTGAGATTATTCTCCACCAGGTCGTACTGCAATTTCCCGGTGGTACCCCGGATGTAAAAATGATGATCCATCAGCTCGCCCTCGTCGAGGTATACCTTATCTTTTTTAAAAAGCTTCAGCAGGTAACGCGGGTAATAGCCACCGTAACGGATCCATTTCCCAAGGAAATAATTTCTCCTGTTGATATAATAACCATCGTGCCGGGCCATGCCGGTTGCGAGCAGGTTCCTGATCTCGGCAACAAGCTCCGGGGTAAGCTGCTGATCGGCGTCGATGCCTAAGATCCACTCACCGCGGATGCCGGGCTGCGACAAGGCAAACTGCCACTGCTTCGCATGTGTTTCGAAAGGATTCTGTATGAGTGTGGCGCCGTATGCCTCCGCAATGGCAAGAGTACCATCCGTAGAAAATGAATCCACGATGAGCACCTGCGCGTTCAACCCTTCGAGGGAAGACAGGCACTTCGGGAGGTTCAGTTCCTCATTATAAGTAAGAATAATAACTGAGAGCATTTCAGGCATGAGTGATACAGCGCTTGTAAATTGCAAAATAATTTCCGGTCAGATGGCTTCCGCTGAAAACCTTCCGCACCCAGGCCGGGGCCTCACGGGTAATATTTTTTCTTACGGCTGCCTCGCGGAAGGATGTTTCCAGTCCCTCGCGGATAGAGGTGATCTCCGTGCTGCACACCCAGCCTAACTGGTGCTCCGATACGACAGATGATAATCCTACCTGCTCGCTGAGCAATACGGGTACGCCTGCCGACAAGGCTTCGACCACCACATTACCAAAGTTCTCATCATAAGAAGGAAGGACCATGAGGTCGTGCCTGCCTAATGCGTCGAATTTTTCATCACCCTGCAACACACCTGACCAGGTAACATTTTCGCTGATACCAAGCTGAACGGTTTGCTGCTTAAGCTGCATCATGTATTCCGGATCGCCGCCGCCGATCACCGACAAGCGGAAAGGGAACGACACTTGCTGCAAGGCCTGGAATAATAAGGGCAGGCCTTTCTTCGGATCGATCCTCGAAATGAACACCAGCTTGTATACGCCCTCTTCCAAACGGTCGTATACCTTCTGAGCCGGGAGGTCCACGATATTAAACGCGACCTGCACGGACGCGTGCGGGAACAGCTCCAGCACCTGGTCCATTTCGCGCCGGGTAGTGGCATGAAAATGCGCGTGCTTCAGCACAGGTTTATTCAGCAAAGCATGGATCATTCTTTTCATTAATGATCTGCGGCCCGATACCGAATAATCGCTGAACATGCCCCGGGGAGAAACAACGAAAGGGAATTTTTTTATATAACAGATCAACGCGGCGCCCAGGGCTACCAGGTTCCACCAGGAATGGATATGCACCACCTCGTACGAGGCGCCATGCTTCCACAGGTAGCCTAAGAGCGAAGGCGAAAAATGAGAATGATCTTTGGTTATCCGCTTAAAATAAATGACCGCCACACCATCCACATGATACAGCTTTCCGGGGATCACATCCAGCTCAGAAACGCCGTTCGCAGTAGTTGTGAGCACCTGTACTTCCTGTCCCGCTGCCTGTAATTCCTCACACAAACGCGCCACCGACATAATGGGTCCGCCATATACATACGCTGGTTTATACGAGGGTGTGATCTGTAGTATTTTCAAGAATATCTATGAAGAATGACTGGGTCTGATATAGCCCATTTTACGCATGACAAAGGCCATGAGGTACATGGTGATAATCCCCCAGAAGATCGAGTTAAACAAAAATTCCATACAGGTTCCCCGCCATAAGATCTGGAACAGCCCGGCAAAGACCCAGGCGCTTCCGAAGTTATAGCCACCGAACAGGTGTTCGCACTGGTTGCTGATCCATGCGGTAAGCATACCCATAAGCAGGAGGAAGAAAAAGATAAAGAATGGTCCGCCGGTGAGATACGCGTCGACCACCAGGGGCGGCTTCGCCGATACATCCATGTTCTGGTTGATCACCCCGATCTTATACACCCGCTGCATTACATGCTGCTCCACATCGGGCTTATCGGGCCAGAACACCCGGGGTACGAGGAACAATACCGATTGGGTAAAGATCGAAGAGCCGAAATAATCGATCCTGGAAGGAACCTTGTCGACATACTCCACGAACATGGAAACCTCCGACAGGCGGTCGGTCAGGAATGACCAGTTATCGGTCTGGAAATCGACATCGCCCTGCTGTATGGCTTCGAACGCGCTCTGCGCCGCCTGCTCAGACGCGATCCCTTCTCCCCAGGATAGCTGCCGGAAGATAGAATTATAGCTCGGAAGGATGAACACGGACACCAGGAACAAAGGCACAAAGGCCAGTGTAACCGTTCTGCGGTACATAGGGTAAAGGTACCCGCCCAATACGATAATGGTCACCACGATCGGCTCCTTCCATCCCGACAGGAATGCCGCTAAGAAGCTGAAACCAAAGATGAAGCCGGAGATCAGGATACGCTGGCTGTTCTTTTCGATGATGGCATACACAAAAGCCATGATCGAAGAGATATAGCTCAGGTCGCGGAACTTCACCGCAAACTGATCGAGGCCCGGCACAACTGCAAAGAAAGCCGTCAACACTATCAGCACCAGGGTCGCCTTGATAAAGAAGACGGAGTAGCTGCTCGACAAATGGATCTCCCATTTACGATGGCGGTACGAGCGTGTTAAAAGAAGCAGCCCGGTAGTGTATGAAGCATGCGCCAGGCAGTAGTAACGCTGGCACTCTGCTACCAGGTCGAGCGAGCGGTAGTCGACCAGCGAATAGGGTAAGGTTTCAAAATAACGGAACCCGAGGGTATCCATAAAAAAGAACACCGAGGTAAGCGCCATATAGCCCACAAAGATCACCTGGGTCAGGAACAGCGGGCGCATGAACTGGCTTTTCTTAGGGAGATCATGCGGCACAGGCATAATCTTTCCTGTCACCGTAAAGAGGAGGATCAGGATCGAGCCCAGCCAGGCAATCAGGTACGAAAGCTGCGGCAGCGGGCTGCATAGCAGGGCCAGCAACCAGGGAATATACAGCAGGAACAGCTTCGGTGAAAATTTCATTTTTTCTTATGATGATAATATGTCTTCCAGGCCTTGTACCAACGACTGGTACGACCATCGGGCAACCAGGGCTTTGGAATTCTCTTTCATGAACTCCAGGCGTTCAGGTATGGATACGATCCGCTTCATCTGCTCTGCCAGGTCATTTACATCACCCTGGCGGAAATAGAACCCGTTATGCCCTTCCTGCAACAGATCTTTCGCAGCGCCGATCCGCTCATGCAGCAATAAGGCGCATCCGCAGTTCATGGCTTCGTTAACAGCCAATCCCCAGGTCTCACTCTTCGAAGCCAGCACAAATATATCGCCCATCCGGTAAATAACAGGCATCATCTGCTGATTTTGAAAATCCATAAAGAACACCTTAGGAATATGCTTCGCTTTCAGCATCTGCTCTTCCTCCCCGTTACCCACGAGCAGGAGGCTGAGACCCGGAACGCCGGCCAGTGCAAACGCATCCAGCAGGAAGCCCAGGTTCTTTACCGGTTCAAACTTGCCGGCATACAAAATAACGATATCGTCCTGCGGAATTCCCAATTCTTTCCTGAGCACATCTGCCTGCATCTTATAGGTACCCTCCGGGTCTTCGAAGCGCTGCTCATCCACCGCGTGCGGCGCAAACAGTACCTGCGAAGGCTTTAAGCCATTGTGAAGATAGTAAGCACGGTTATTCGTCCCTACACTGATGGCATAGTCTATATGACGGTATACCCAGGTAAGATACAACCTCCGGAGTAATGCTTTGAGCCCGGAGCCCGCATTCAGCTGGTGAGAATCTCCGCGGAAATAAACGGGTACTTTTCCCTTGTAATGTCTTAATACTTTTAAATGACTCCGGTAGCTCCATCCGAACACCAGGATCTTATCGGGCGCAAAGGCATCGATCCGTTCGATGATCTCCGGGTTATCGATCCCCTTAAAGTGATGGGAACCGGGCTCGGGTGAGCTGTTCCGTAAGAACTCATACTCATAACCCTCCAGCAACGGAAGGTCCCATTCGATCACCCTGCCGAAACCGGGATCGAACTTGCGTACAGACTCTTCTCCCCAGGTATAGAATACTTTCACATGGATCTTTCCACGCAGCGCCAGCGCCTGGAAAACGGGCACGTAATACTGAATAGGATGTGTGACAACAATCGCTACCCTAATCATTTGTTCGTATGCTTTTCACCAGGTCAAACAATTCCACTTCTTTTCTTACCATTTCCCTGGCCGTATAAGGGGCAAAGGCTTCTTCATCCAGCGGCATGGCTTTCATCCCACGATCGAGCAGCGACAGCATCGAAACCAGGATCTTTTCAGCCAGCTTATTTACATCTTCATGATCTCCGAAAGAAACCGCCATCCCTGCCTGCGTAACCTTCATCAGGTGGTTCACACTGCTCTGCTCATGAAAGACCGTGAGCAGGGGCTTCCTCATCATGATATAGGGATAGATCTTGGAAGCCGTATAATTCTTATCCGTCGATCCGGGTACGATCAGCAGATCGGCGTCCTTCAGGATCTGTAAGCCTGTAAAATAAGGCACGCGCGCGGGGAACTCCTGCACCTGCGCGCCCAACCCTTCTTCCAGGGCTATGGGTTCGATCGTTTTTGCAGGGTTAATTCCCGCATCGTAGCTGGTACCTATAAACCAGAAACGCAGCTTCCCAAACCGCGAGGGGTCGACCATCAGGCCGGACTTCACCGCTCTGAACAAAGCCCGGCAGGCGAACTGCATATCGTAGCCGCCCCTGCCTACATAAGCGATATGCGTATGCTCCGGCGATGCCCGGAAAAAGGGGTTAGCCACATCCATATTTTCAAGTACTTCACTATCTTTCGGGTATGCGCCAAAAGGCAGCACGATACAGCGATCCGCCGGGATCTGCGGGTAGCGCTGCAGCAGGGTATCGATATATCCTTTAGAAACCGCCATGAGCCCATCTACGCTCTTCATCGCATACGCTTCCATCCAGGTATCCAGCCGGTATGAAAACCAGAACTTCGGCGGGCGTTCCTGCGGAGGCAGGGCCAGGTAATGATCCGACCTCCAGGGATCCTGCACATCGATGATATAAGGCACCCCGAACTTTCGCTTCCATATACGGCCCAGCACACATACCGCATACATGGTGGTAGAGAAAAACACCAAATCGTAGGTATTCTTTCTCAGCAGGCGGTTCACCAGCCGGTAGTAGAACCAGAGGGAACGCAGGGCAATATTCCCCAGCCCGATCCTGCGTGTCCACGAAGCGCTGAAAGCCTTCACACGATACACAACGAGACCGGCAGGTAAGGTCTTCAGCAGCTCTTTATCCTGCTGTCCTTCCACATAGCGCTCATCAGCCATCACCACTTCTGCCTCCCATCCGAATTCCTTAAAATAAGATACGCTCTGACGTACACGATGCATATCGGCAGCGTTCACGGGAGGGAAATGCGGACTGATGATCAATACTTTTTTCAACCTAATAATGCTTTGATTTTAGCGACCAAAGGAACCTGTTCCTGTGTCCAGTTATAACGGGCTTCCGACAAATGCAGGGCATGCGCTTTCGCGTTGCGCAACGCTTCGGGATGATCGGCGAGGAAAGCGATATGAGCAGCGAGCGCAGGGATATGACCGCTTTCGTACAGGAAAAAACTTTCCGGGTGATCTGCCAGTACAGCGCGCTGTCCCAGGGTATCCGTAGCGATCACCGCCAGGCCCGCGCTCATGTATTCAAATATTTTATTGCTGATACAGTACGACCTGTTGAGCGATGCGTTGAGCTCCAGCGCCAGGCCTACATCATGCTCCCGGTTCCGCGCGTTCAGCTCGGATGCAGGCAGCGCATCATGGAAGAACACCTGCGCGCGAAGCGCTTCATGCTCCAGTGCGCTCATAAGCTCTTCCCTTGTATCCGCATCATGTCTGCCCCTGATGTGCAGCTCTACGTCCCGCCGGTTCAATACATTCAATGCCTGAAACACATCCTGCAATCCGCGGTTCATGCCCACTGTTTGTGATACCCAGTACAGGGATAGCGCGGCAGGAGAACGGCGGTCTTTATATACATCCGGCGCAGGCTCGCGGCCAGTATCGAACACATTCAGCACCGTTATCATCTCCTGTTCCAGGTGATATTGTTCCCGGTACAGGCTTATGTACATCGGGCTTGCCGAGCTCAGGTAGGCTGCGGAAGGCAGGTATTTTTTTTCTGTGTGATAGATCAGCCGGTCGGGATTCTCTATAAATTCGCCATCGCGCACATACGCGAAAGCATCCTCAATATCATAGCCATAAGGTACACCCAGCTGCGCTGCACGTTTCGCCACGGCGGCCAAACCAGCCGGGTGATGCACAATAAAAAGATTGGCTTGCGCGTCAGCGATCAATGTCCACAAGGCGTAGGCGCTATGTTGCATGGCCAGCGCGTTTTGCTTTGCTTCGCTCCTGAATCTGTTGAGGAAACGCTCCCAGCGGCAACGAATGATCGATACATATTTAATGGTCCGGCTGCGAAGAGAGGGATCGTTCCAGTCAAAAATATGGAACTCCCATTCCCGGTGCTTCTTCATGAATACCTGGTCGAACTCGCTGATCTGCGGTACGCTTTGCATGAAAGCGATGGCGATACGATACCCCTGCGCGTGAAGCGCTTCCGCTTCTTTCCACAGGCGCGGGCAAGAGCTTAAATGCCCGGCAGCCATCAAGAGAACTTTCTTCTTAGCCATGCTGCTCCCGGTATCGTTGTTTCACTATTTCCGTCATCTGTTTGCGATAATCCTTCCACGTCCATTGAGCCGCACGTTGCTGTGCAGCGCGCTTCATGGCCGGGATCTCCTGCGGATGCTCGCACAGCCACTGCATACGCTGCAAGAGCGCGGCGCTGTTTCCGGCTTCGACAACAAAGCCTTGCACACCCTCTTCGATCAGCTCGGGCGCGGCGCTGTTAGCGGTGCCGATCACCACCAAGCCTTTGGCCATGGCTTCCGACATGATCATGCCGAAGCCATCCGAATACGTGTTCAGGATCAGCACATCGGCGCTTTCCAGTATCTTAAAATATTCATCCTGCGGCAGGCGCTGGTATGTTTTAATATTCCCGGGGAGATCCTGCCATTCGGCCGCGTCTAACTGATCGCTGCCGACCAGGATCAGTTCATGATCCCTGAACAGCGACTCATGCGATCTCCATAAGCGCAGCACATGATGCACGCCTTTCTGGTAGGAGAGATTCCCCGAAACAATAAACCGTATTTTTTTTACCTCTTGAAAAGAACGTAACTCGTGTTCAGGGAAACCCAAAGAGATCACCCTGATCTTTTCAGGAGAAATGCCCCCGGCCACCAGCGTACGCTTTACGTATGCCGAGTTGCAGATCACGAGGTCGGCATGCATCAGCTCCTCATCGCGGCGGGCATTTCGCTGATCTGAAAGCCCGGATAAAAACAGGCCCGCGTTCCTTGCGGCAAAGGCTGGCTCCTCTGCGAACAATCGTTTAAATACTTCTTCATCCTGGAAACGATGATGCGCGCTGGGCTGCTCGTAAACCGTCATGATACCCTGCCGTTTCGCTTCGCGGATCGAAGCCAGAGAAGCATGCTCAAAGCAATGTAGAATATCTGTTTTCCTATGATCGAGGGAAGCGGCTACCCGGCGATCGAAGCGGTGCTCCGACCATTCCCAGGTGCGGTCGGCCAGGCGGGCTCCCATAAAACGGGAAGCCACGCTGCGCAATATCTCTGAAAAGGCATCGGTATGAATATGATCCAGGGGCACCTCGCTGAGCGTGCGTCGTTTGAGCTCGGATTTCAGTACCGGGATCTTTTGCATCAGCTTAATCACAGCCGAGTCCGGGTGAGCGGCAAGGGTAGTATAGAATGCTTCCAGCATACCCTGCTCATAATAAGCCAGCACGGCCTGCCTGATAAAGACACCCGTTCCGGGCGAAGCCACACGTACCCTGGGTTTATTCATATCATCAATTATTCATAACGCTTCGAAGCCCTTAAGGGCGAGTCGCGATGCACGAAAATAATATCGACCTGCCATAACGCTTTGTCGAGCGGACGGCGCACCATGCTGCAAATATCATAAGCGAAAAACTGATGCGCCTTCATAAAAGCCACCACCTCATCGAGCAGCGGCGCACCCTTGTTGATCTCGATCAGCGATACTTCCATCAATACCACTTCGGCATGCTGCAAACATTGCGCAGCGCCTTTCAGCACCTCCAGCTCATAGCCCTGCACATCCAGCTTGATCATCGCCGGGAAGCCTGAACTGTGCTCCGTCACTACATCGTCGAGCTTGCGCATAGGCAGCTCCATAAAGGGCTGATCTCTTTTTTCTGTTTCAGCCAATACCGAGCTTACCGTTTCGTGCACGTAAAAAGGAACACCCTGCTTATTTTCTTCACCCAACAAGCAAAGCGCGTAGCTGATCTTACCCTCAGCATTCCGTACCACCTCTTCGAGCACAGGCTGCTTGAGATCGGAAGAGCGT
>CALNCF010000151.1 GCA_937875035.1 uncultured Sphingobacteriaceae bacterium
GCCCCCTGGAAGATAACTGGAGAAGGGTGAACAAGGAATCCTTTGCCAGCCTTGGCAATGACGATGAGGAAGAAGAAACAAGCGGAAATGCTTCTAAAGAAGAGCCTAAAAACGAGCAGGAAAAGCTGCGGGCCAAATACCTGAAGAATATCCCGGCAACGGAAGAGCAGCTAAGCGCTTCGACCGATAAGATCGTCCAGGCGTATTATAACATCGGTACCTTTTACCGCGAAGACCTGATCAATTACAACCAGTCGATCCGGTACTATGAAACAATGCTCAAAAAATACCCGGATAACAGGCTCAAGCTGGAGGCTTATTTCAACCTGTACCGCCTGTACCTGAATGTTAAGAACACCTCGCAGTCGAACTATTACAAAAACAAGCTGCTGAACGATTACCCAACCTCAGTATTTGCCAAGGTTATTACGGATCCGAATTATATCTCCGAATCGAAAGAGACAGAACAGCAGGCGGAGAACTATTATGATAACGCGTACCAGCTATACACATCAGGCGACTATGCATCGGTCATTGCGCGTTATAACGAGCAGCCGGCAGTGTACCGCACTACACACGTGGCCGCCCAGTTTGCTTACCTGCATGCCCTTTCTATCGGTAAAACAAGACCGGTGGCCGAATTCGACAACGCGCTGAAAGATGTGGTGACCCGCTTCCCGGGAACGAATGTGAGCGAAAGTGCGAAAGAAGTGATCGCCAAGATCGCTGAGATGAAGAACCCGGAAACGGTGAAAAAAGATGTGGAGGAAGAGATTTACCTGCGCGAGAGCCGGGCTAAATATTTCTATGTGATCGCCGTGGATGTAAGCGCCACTACCCGCGAAACCAAGCTGGAGCTCTCCCGTTTCAACCAGGAATCGTTCGCGCTGGAAAACCTGGTCATCTCCGGGCAGATGCTCGATGAGAACACAGACATGATCATTGTAAAAGGATTTACAGACCTGCCCAAGGTACAGGGCTACGAAAAGACCCTCAATACCAAATCCGCAGAAGTAATTAAAATCCCTGCCAATAATTATTTTACCTTTATTATCAGCGAAAAGAACTTTAGTACCCTGTTAAAGGATAAAAAGGTCAGGAAATATCAGGAGTTTTACAAAAAGAATTATTCCAGTACGCCATGAGTAAACCGATTAAAACGCAGGGAGCCGATGCCAGTAAATATGTCCGGAATTTCTGGAAGATCATCCTGTTCGGATTCCTGTTTTTCGCCCTGCTGATCGCCTCCGTCGGCTTCGGATTATTTGGTACCCTCCCTTCGTTCCGCGACTTGGAGAACCCGAAAAGCAACCTGGCTTCGGAAGTGATCTCCTCAGACCAGGCCGTGCTCGGAACCTATTATGTACAGAACCGTTCCAACGCCCGTTTCAAGGATCTTTCGCCGAACCTGGTGAACGCGCTCATCGCTACCGAAGATGTACGCTTCTACCAGCATTCGGGGATCGATCTCCGCGGAACCTTCGCTATTATCTTTTACAACGCGATCGGGAAGAAAAGAGGATCGAGCACCATTTCGCAGCAGCTGGCCAAGAACCTCTTTCCGCGCCAGCGTTCCAATATGTGGACCATCGGTATCATCAAGCTGAAAGAATGGCTTACCGCGCTGAAGATCGAGCGGAACTATACCAAGGAAGAGATCATCACCATGTACTTCAACACGGTGGATTTTGGGAACAACTCATACGGGATCAAATCGGCCGCAAAGACCTATTTCAATACCACACCCGATAAGCTGAGCATTGAGCAGGCTGCCCTGTTGGTAGGAATATTGAAGGGCACCAGCTATTTTTCGCCTGTACGGAACCCGGAACGCGCATTGAACCGCCGGAATATCGTACTGGACCAAATGAATAAATACGGTTACCTCGATGATAAGGAATATGCCGAGCTCAAAGAAAAACCGCTCGAGCTGAAATACCAGAACCCGGATCATAACCAGGGCATGGCTACCTATTTCCGCGAGTACCTGCGCCTGGAACTGACCCAATGGTGCAAGGAAAACAAGAAGCCGGACGGTACGAATTATGACCTGTACCGCGACGGGCTGAAGATCTATACGACCATCAACTCGCGCATGCAGGGTTATGCAGAACAGGCGGTTAAAGATCACCTCACTTATTTGCAGGGCGAGTTCTTCAACCACTGGAAAGGAAGAGTGCCCTGGGGTAAGAACGAAGACATTATCGTACAGGCGCTGAAACGCTCTGAACGTTACCTGGATATGAAGGAGTCGGGCGCTTCGCAGGATTCCATCGAAAAAGCCTTTAACACCCCGGTTTCTATGACCGTTTTCTCCTGGAAGGGTGATATAGATACGGTAATGAGTCCCCTGGATTCCATTAAATATTATAAGTGGTTCCTGCGCTCTTCTTTTATGTCTATGGACCCGCAAACCGGGCAGATCAAGGCATGGGTAGGCGGGCCGAACTATGAATACTTTAAATACGACCAGGTTAAAATGGGTAAACGCCAGGTAGGCTCTACCTTTAAGCCCTTTGTTTATACCGTAGCCATGGATAATGGCTGGTCGCCATGCTACGAAGCGCCCAACCTGCCGGTTGTGTTCGAGGATTACAACAATTGGTCGCCTAAGAATTCTGATCACAAGGAAGGGGGCATGATGACCCTCCGTATGGGACTGGCGAATTCCGTCAACCTCATCACTGCCTACCTCATGAAACAGATCGGCCCGCAGGCTGTTGTAAATGTAGCACACAAGATGGGGATCACCAGCGAGCTTCCGCCTTACCCTTCTATTGCCCTTGGTACCGCCGACGTATCCCTTTATGAAATGGTAGGGGCATATTCTACCTACGCCAACAAGGGTGTATGGACCGAGCCCGTGTACCTCATGAGGATCGAAGACAAGAACGGGAATGTATTGTTTGAAAAAGTACCCAAGCGTGTAGACGCCCTGAACGAGCAAACGGCCTACCTTATGCTTTATATGATGAAGGGTGTAACGGACCTGGGAACCGGCCGGAGAATCCGTGGACCACGCTACCGCATCCCTTATCCTATTGCAGGTAAGACCGGTACCACGCAGGATAACTCCGACGGTTGGTATATCGGTATTACGCCGAACCTGGTATCGGGTGTGTGGACAGGCGCGGAAGACCGCATCGTTCACTTCCGCTCTACTAACCTGGGGGAAGGCGCCAATACAGCCATCCCGATCTGGGCCATGTTCATGAAAAAAGTATATGACGACCCTACGCTCCAGATTTCTAAAGGAGATTTCGAGGCGCCGAAAGGCGGGCTCAGCGTAGAGATCGACTGCGATAAATACAAACAGCAAAACGTAGGCTCCGCTAACCCGGGCCTTGATTTCTAATTGAATGGCAGGCGGCGGCACCTTTGCAGTGCCGCCCTGTTCTTATAGCTTCACATATGTCAGCCTTCGATCCACGGGAAGCACTCTCTAAAATTCCGCATAAGCCCGGTGTATACCAGTATTACGATGATGCCGGACAGCTCATCTATATCGGCAAGGCAAAGGATCTGCGAAACCGTGTGGCATCTTATTTCAACAATGAGCATGTGAATTCCAAGACCAGGGTGCTGGTGCGGAAGATCAGCGATATCCGCTTCACTATTGTGGATACCGAAGTAGATGCCTGGCTGCTGGAGAATTCGCTGATCAAAAAGTTCCAGCCGCGTTATAATGTCATGCTGAAGGATGATAAGACCTACCCTTCCATCTGCATTAAGAATGAACCCTTTCCACGCATCTTCCCTACCCGGCATGTCGTAAAGGACGGCTCACGCTATTTTGGCCCTTATGCATCGGTACGCACCATGCACATCATCCTCGACATGATCCGGAACCTGTACCCGCTCCGCACCTGCAACCTCAATCTCTCGGCGGAGAACATCCGCTCGGGCAAGTTCAAGGTCTGCCTCGAATACCAGATCGGGAACTGTAAAGGCCCCTGCGAAGGCTTTCAGTCAGCCGAAGATTATGCGCAAAGCCTCTCCGAGATCAGGGAGATCCTGAAAGGGAATATATCTCCCGTGGTCCAGCATCTCC
>CALNCF010000152.1 GCA_937875035.1 uncultured Sphingobacteriaceae bacterium
AAGAATCGAGCGCACCGCTTTCCTTCCCCTGGTCGAGCAGCAGCTGCAGCTCTTCCGAAGTGTGCACTTCATGACCATGGATCGGCGAGATGCCGATCTTTTTCAGGATGAAGATGGAAAATCCGTTCAGTACCCAGATAAAAGGTCTGAATATGTAATAGAAGATATTCAGCGGAATGGCGATGGCAAATGTAGTGGAAACCGGGCGCTGAATCGCAATGGATTTTGGCGCCAGCTCACCGAACACAATGTGCAATACGGTGATCAGCACAAAGGCGATCGGGAACGCGATCTGGTGCGCAAATGCCGGGTCGATGGTCAACCCTAAGGCATGAAAAACATTGATGATGATCCTGGATACCACGGCTTCACCGATCCATCCTAAGCCTAAGCTCGCCAGGGTAATACCCAATTGCGTTGCCGAAAGATAGCCATCGAGGTGTGCTACAATGTGCTTGGCTATTTTTGCGGTCTGGTTCCCGGTCTTTGCCTTCAGCTCGATCTGCGAGGCTCTCACCTTTACAATAGCAAACTCGGCAGCTACAAAGAAACCGTTAAGCAGCACTAAAAAAATGGTAAGAAATATATCGAATATCATAACCTGTATATCAATAAGAAGATGAAGAGGTCTTGCTCTTCATGCTATGCACTCTTCCCTGCGATCTTTTGCTTTAAGAAGGTGACCACTACCGGGATTACGCTGATCAGGATAATACCGATCACGATAAACTCCAGGTAATCTTTAACCTGCGGGAATGATCTTCCGAGGAAATAACCGGCCAGGATCATCGACGAGGACCATACCACCGCACCGATCACGTTATAAAGTACGAACCGGTTAAAATCGATCCTTACCACGCCCGCGATAATAGGAGCGAAGGTACGGATGATCGGGATAAAACGTCCCAGGATCAATGCAGTAGCTCCGTGCTTCTCATAGAAATCGGAAGCCATATGCACGTATTTTTTCTTGAACAGGAAGGTGTCATCGCGCTTGA
The DNA here is from genome assembly GCA_937875035.1 of uncultured Sphingobacteriaceae bacterium. Lineage (GTDB taxonomy): Bacteria > Bacteroidota > Bacteroidia > Sphingobacteriales > Sphingobacteriaceae > CALNCF01. The sequence continues at coordinate 999 of CALNCF010000152.1, forward strand.
AGAGCACCGGGCCCGTTCTTCTTCCGAACCAGTAGCCTACAAAATCCCCAAGGATCGCGGCAGTCATGACCGAAAACACTAAAACATAAATAGAGACATTGAAGATTCCTGCTTCACCAACTTTACGTGCTTCCTCAGAAGTAGCGCATACCAGTCCGGCAATAAAAAGAAGTGAATCGCCCGGCAGGAAGAAGCCGAAGAACAGGCCTGTTTCCGCAAAGATGATGAGTAATAAAAGGGTCAGCCCCCCATAATTGATAATGCTTTCCGGATTGATTAATGTTTTGACCAGCTCAACGATGCTTTCCATCAGTAATGTTTTGGGTTGAAATTAATTAATTTTTATGGATTAAAGAATGGAAGAGATCAGGCCCGGTAAAACACCCAGTATAATGGTTGCAATAGCGCAAAGGATCAGTACAAAGCGATAATTCGCATTCAGCTTGATGACCGTATTCTCTGTACCTTCTTTCATGTACATGGCAATGATCACCTTGAAATAATAGTAAATACCGATGATCGCGTTGATCACGGCAATAATAACCAGCCACAGGAACTGCTGGCTCAGCGCCGCCGCGAAGATGTAGAACTTACCGAAAAAGCCCGCTGTTAAAGGAATACCTGCCAGTGAGCACATGGAAATGGTCATGGCCAGCGCCATGAACGGGTTCCGCTTCGCCAGTCCGTTGAACGAGGTTAACAGGTCGGAGCCTCCTTCTTTCTTCACCCGGATCAGGATCGCGAAGGCCGTTACCGAAGCAATGGAATAAGCCGTTGCATAAATAAATACGGCGCTTTGCGAAGTAGCGCCCATCGCCAGTATCGCCATCAGCATATAGCCGGCATGCGAAATGCTGGAGTATGCCAGCATCCGCTTGAAAGAGGTCTGGTATACCGCCGTGATATTACCAATGGTAATGGTCAGCGCGGTCATCATCCATAAGGTCGGCGTTAAAAAATCGATGATCGGCGCAAAGCTGGTATAGAATAAACGCAGGAAGGCTGCAAAGCCAGCCGTTTTAATAACCGAGGACATAAAGGTGGTGATCAGGGTCGGCGA
>CALNCF010000153.1 GCA_937875035.1 uncultured Sphingobacteriaceae bacterium
TGGAACAACCATTGACCTGGACAATGTATCCTATCAGAAACAAGGTAACGATGCAGAAATGATCGACCTGCTGAATGATATGAAAGCGGGTAAGGTTGATGCCTTATTCTTCTACCAGGCAAACCCTTCTTACAACTTTGCTAAAGCAGCAGAGTTTACAGAAGCCCTGAAGAAAGTAAGATTAAAAGTATCCTTTGCCGACAGAGCAGATGAAACTGCATTATTCTGTGATGTGGTAGCGCCAACTACTCATTACCTGGAATCATGGGGCGACGCATCGGCGAAACGCGGTGTATACAGTGTCGTTCAGCCAACCATTGCCCCGGTTTATAATTCCCGCGCGGCACAGCAGTCGTTGCTGTTATGGTCAGACGATGCGACCAATGATTACTACACATATATCCGCAACTACTGGGAGAAGAACATCTTCCCTCAGGTTACGGGAATGGGCGGCTTTACTTCCTTCTGGGAAGCAGCCTTACAAAAAGGGGTAGTAACTACCGCGCAGGCAACTCCGCAAGCATATTCATTTACAAAAGATATTAATACGGTAGCAGACACCATTCGTAATGCAGCGAAGACCTCAGGTAAGATCGAGCTGGCTATTTACGAGAACGTATCTGTGGGTGATGGCCGCAATGCCAACAACCCATGGTTACAGGAATTGCCTGATGCCGTATCTAAAGTAACCTGGGATAACTACGCTGCCATCAACCCGAAATTCGCGAAAGAGATCGGATTGGAAGAGGGTGATGTGGCAGAGATCAAATCAGGTTCAAATACTATTAAATTACCGGTATTGTTACAGCCAGGCCAGGCTATGGGAACTATTTCCGTAGCAATGGGTTATGGCCGTACAGGTGCGGGTAAAGCCGGTAACGGAGTCGGGGCAAATATCTTCCCGTTCGTATCGGTTGTAAACGGAACGTTCCAGTATTCGAATCCATCTGTGGAAGTAAGCAGAACCGGTGATTCATATGAACTGGCTCAGACACAAACCCACCACACCATCGAAGGCCGTGATATCGTCAAGGAAAAGACCCTGGCGGAATACGCTGCCGGACATGGTAAGCATGATGCGCATGCAGAAGGCGCACATGAAGGCGGGCATAAAGTATACGATCTGTGGCCTGCGTACAAAAGCAAGGGTCACCACTGGGCAATGGCCATCGACATGAATGCATGTACGGGTTGCGGCTCTTGTGTGATCTCCTGTAATGCAGAGAACAATATCCCGGTAGTAGGCCGCGATGAGGTGCGCCGCCGCCGTGAAATGCACTGGCTGCGTATCGACCGTTATTATTCTTTCAAGGATGCATCCGGAAATGATGTGACCAAAGAAAGAGAATACGATAAGATCGACAACTACGAAGAAGTAACGGTTGTTCACCAGCCGATGCTTTGCCAGCACTGCGACCACGCTCCTTGCGAGTCTGTATGCCCGGTACTGGCAACCATGCACTCTTCAGAGGGTCTGAACCAGATGGCTTACAACCGTTGTGTGGGTACACGTTACTGCGCGAACAACTGTCCGTACAAAGTACGTCGTTTCAACTGGTTCAACTACTGGAATGATGACCGTTTCGCTAACTACTTACATAATGAGTCTGCATACCTGGCGCTGAACCCTGATGTAACTACACGTTCACGTGGGGTTATGGAGAAATGTTCATTCTGTGCTCAGCGTATCCAGGCCGGAAAGCTGGAAGCGAAGATCGAGAAACGTGCGCTGAAAGACGGAGATATCAAGGTAGCCTGTCAGCAAAGCTGTTCAGCAAACGCGATCATCTTCGGAGATGTAAACGACCCGGAAAGCGCGGTAGCGAAGCTGATCGAAAGCGACAGAACATACTTCGTTCTTGAAGAGCTGAACGTACAGCCGGGAATCGGTTATATGACCAAAATCAGAAATACAACAGAAGCATAATTATTGAAATAAATTACATCGTATGTCTCATCACGAATCAATAATAAGAGAACCATTAATTACAGGAACTCACATCACCTATAATAAAATTACGGAAGATGTTTGCGCGCCTGTAGAAAGAATGCCAAGCAAGGCCTGGTGGATGGGATTCGGGGTTGCCGTAGCAGGCCTGATCCTTTGGCTGGTTGCCGTTAGCTATACCTTTTGGACTGGTATCGGGGCATGGGGATTGAACAAGACGGTAGGTTGGGCCTGGGATATCACCAACTTCGTTTGGTGGGTAGGTATCGGTCACGCCGGTACGCTGATCTCTGCGATCCTCTTACTCTTCCGTCAGAACTGGCGGAACTCCATCAACCGTTCGGCAGAAGCGATGACCATTTTCGCGGTTATCTGTGCGGCATCGTTCATCGTTGCGCACATGGGCCGTCCATGGGTTGCTTACTGGCCTTTACCATTACCTAACCAGTTCGGTTCCTTATGGGTGAACTTTAACTCGCCGCTGGTATGGGACGTATTCGCGATCTCTACGTACTTCTCGGTATCCCTTGTATTCTGGTACACCGGTTTGCTGCCCGATCTGGCAACGATCCGCGACCGTGCAAAGGGTGTCAGAAGAAGAGTATATTCTATTTTATCTTTCGGATGGAACGGTTCTGTAAAGTCATGGCAGCGTTTTGAAGCGGTGTCACTGATCCTTGCAGGTGTTTCCACTCCGCTGGTACTTTCCGTACACACGATCGTATCATTCGACTTTGCTACCTCGGTGATCCCGGGATGGCACACCACGATCTTCCCTCCATACTTCGTGGCGGGT
>CALNCF010000154.1 GCA_937875035.1 uncultured Sphingobacteriaceae bacterium
CACTTCCGGGTATGTGCACGACTGCGACTCCGCAGCCGAAAGCCATGGCAATAATCACCTGAAAAACCTTGATCTGAAGATGGAAGCCAAACGTAAGATCACGATCGACCCGGAGTGTTGCTGTGTAGTACCGCAACATCTGTAATGCTTATTTTCCTATACATCGGGGATATCCTCCTTATCATATGACCAGCTTCAGCCCGTCGTACGCGATGCGTACATTCGGCGGCAGCTCTTGCTCCACCTGCTCATGAAGGCCCATCTGGTGACTCAGGTGCGTGAGGTAGGTTGTTTCCGCATCGATCTCCTGCGCAAGCGCCACGGCTTCCTGCAGGGTGAGGTGTGAAATATGGGCTTCCTTACGAAGCGCGTTCAATACCAATACTTTGGAGCCCCTCGCTTTTTCTTTTTCTTCTTCGGAAATGGTCTTCGCGTCGGTGATATAGGTAAAGTCGCCGATACGGAACCCGTATACCGGCAGGCGGTAATGCATCACGCGAAGCGGGAGTATATCGATCCCCTGCACGTGAAAGGACTCGTTCCCGATCTCGTGCAGTACCACCCGGGGCAGGCCTGGGTAATCGAGGCCGGAGAACACGTACGAAAATTCGTTGCGCAGGGCATTCTGCACACGCGCTTCCGCGTACACATCTATTTCCCGGTCGTGCTTAAAGTTAAAGGCGCGGATATCATCCATGCCCGCGATATGATCTTTGTGTTCGTGGGTGAAGAGCAGGGCATCGAGCTGCTTCACATGCTCGCGAAGCATCTGGTAACGGAAATCGGGACCGGAATCGATCACGATCACCTTACCCTTCCATTCCACCATTACCGATGTACGCAAACGGTTATTCCGGGTATCAGGAGAAGTGCAGACCTCGCAATCGCATGCGATAACGGGAATGCCCTGTGAAGTTCCTGTACCTAAGAATGTAATGTTCACGAATCTGTTTTCTGTTGTTTAAGGGATGAATATAATTTCAGCATTGGTTCGCTGAGCACCGAAGGGTCGGCATCGATGGAATTCAGGATCTCGAGCAGGGAGTTAATCCGCACATCGATCGTGGCGAATTTATTGGCTACGATCACCTTGGAAGCAAGCAGGATACAGGAGCCCGGCTTAAAATTGCCCTTCTCATAGCGCACCTTGTAACCCAGCTCATGAAAAAGCTCCTCCAGCTTATCGAGGGAATGTTGCGTCGGTTTTAACATGCGTATCTCCTTGTTCCGTTCATCTTACAAAAACTAAATATCTTTTATTCGGGCAGCAATTACAACTATTGTGAATAAGTTTAACCCTTTGTTAACACTCCCGGGGCACCCGAACGCTTCAGCCGGAGATTCATCATGGCCACGGCAGAAAGGATGATCGCGATGCCGAGCCACTGGTATCCGTTGACCCTTTCGTGCAACAGGAAATGCGCCATGAGCACCGATACCGGGATCTCCATGGAAGCAATGATCGTTCCGATGCCTACACCGGTGAGGGGCATGCCTGAAGTAAAGAGCAGGGGCGGCAATACCGTACCGAACACGGCCAGTAACAGCCCTGATCTCCATACAGTATAATCGAATTTGACCATGAGCTGCGGAAAGGACACCAGCAGCACCACTATGGTTCCTCCGCAGAGCAAGAGGAAGCTGCGCTTCAGGGCAGGAATGTGCTGCGCGATGCGCCCGGAGCTGTACATGGATGCCGTAAAGGCTGCCGCGGCCAGCATCCCCCAGGCCAGGCCCGTAAGATTCAGCTCATGCCAGGCATAAAATACATTGGTCGCCAGCAGCGTGCCCGCCCAGATACTGATACAGGCGATCCATTTTACCGGTGATGGCCACTCACGGTGCAGCAGCGCTTCGAGGAACACTCCCATCCATACACTTTGCATCAGCAATACGATGGCTATGGAAACCGGTATAGAGCGCACCGAGAAATAATAAAAAGTACTGGTAAGACCCAGCGAGCTGCCAGCCAGGATCAGCTTGTATACTGCACCGGCCCTGCCCTGCTTCTGTGCCGCAGAGGCCGCCGCACGGCGATCCTTACCCTGCAGCAGGTTCAGCAGGCCGAGAATAAGCAGGCCAATGCTGAATTGAGCCGTGGTCACTTCGGCGGTTGTGTACCCTTGCAGGTAGGCCATCTTCACAAAGGTAGCGAGGATGCCATAGCTGCAGGCTCCTAAGGTGACCAGTAATATTCCTCTGAATAGTTGTTTGTCCATGTATTAGATCAAAAGGGGCAAAAATCGGATTATCCTGCCCAGAAATAATATCACTCGGTTCACCGGTGACAGGCAACACCGCCAGGCCTGAAATGTTCGGGTAAGCCTGTTCTTCCTTCCTGGCTTTCCTGTAAAGAAACAACCCGGAGCTGAAGGGCGCCGGGTTGCGAAACAATGTATCTTTTCTCTTAGCGAAGGTCTACGACTTCAATGCCCGGGTATTTTTTGGCATCGAAGCCAAAGGTGGCATCCGTTACAGGCGGGTTCGCGGTAAAGCCTTTGATAGCATAGGTATACTTGCTTCCGCTCTTATCGAAGATGGTCGCGCTGATGATCTGCTTAGCCACTTTGTCGATGGTGAGCATCACCTTGAAAAAGTCTTTCTTCTTATCCACAGGTGTCAGCTCGATGATCTGCTGTACCTTACCGGCCACGGTCTTCTCGGCATTGAACTTATAGAGGAAGCCCTTTTCGTACATGGTGAAGATCTCCGATGGCTTGATCTCATCGGCAGAAGGGTCTACCGAATTTACCTGCACTTCGTTGTTGTCTTTGGAGTAGGTCCAGATGGTCTTTCCATCCGAGATCACCTCTTGCCCGGCGATCAGCAGCTTGTATTTATTGCCTTTCAGGAGGATGGTTCCGCCCTGCGTTTCTTTCGATTTTGCCTGTGCATTCTCCAGCGTATACGAGAAATCAGCCTTGATGGAGGTGTATGATTTGTATTTGGCGCTGACGGATTTCAGGATGTCCTGCGCCTTTTTATCTACCTGCGCGAAACAGGTACCGGCCAATAAGGTACCGGCCAGGACCAATGATGCTATCTTATTCATATTCTTTATTGTTCAAACTGTTGAGATGCTGCTCTAACGCATATTCATCTTTAATTAGTACCTCGCGGGCCTTAGAGCCCTCAAAAGGACCCACAATACCGCTGGCTTCGAGCTGGTCGATGATCCTTCCGGCACGGTTGTAGCCCAGCTTCATCTTACGCTGGATGAGCGATGTGGAACCCTGCTGGTGCGTTACGATCAGCCGTGCAGCTTCATCGAACAGGCTGTCGCGCTCGTTGATATTAAAGTCTTTCGGACCACTGCCCTCGCCGTTCTCATCCACGTATTCCGGGAGGATATGAGCGCTGGCATAGCCACGCTGCGCGCCGATAAACTCGGTGATTTTCTCTACTTCGGGGGTATCCACAAAGGCACACTGTACACGAATAATATCACTTCCGGTAGAAAGCAGCATATCCCCGCGGCCGATCAGCTGCTCCGCCCCGCCTGCATCGAGAATGGTGCGGGAGTCGATCTTCGAGCTCACCCTGAAAGCCAGTCGTCCGGGGAAGTTGGCCTTGATCGTACCCGTGATCACATTCACCGAAGGACGCTGCGTAGCGATCACCAGGTGAATACCAATGGCACGGGCCAGCTGGGCCAGGCGGGCGATCGGTGTTTCGATCTCTTTTCCGGCAGTCATCATCAGGTCGGCAAACTCATCGATCACCAGCACGATATACGGCAGGTAACGGTGCCCCTCGTTCGGGTTCAGCCGGCGCGAGATAAATTTCGCGTTGTATTCCTTGATATTTCTTACATGCGCATCCTTGAGCAGATCATAACGCTGATCCATCTCGATACACAGGGAATTCAGGGTGTGGATCACCTTCTTGGTATCGGTGATGATGGCATCGCCCTCACCCGGCAGCTTGGCCAGGAAATGGCGCTCGATCTTGCGGAAGAGCGTGAGCTCTACCTTCTTCGGATCGACCATCACGAACTTGATCTGCGAAGGGTGTTTCTTATATAAGAGGGATACCAACAGGGCATTAATCCCTACCGACTTACCCTGACCGGTAGCCCCGGCCATCAGTAAATGGGGCATCTTGGCCAGGTCGGTTACATATACTTCATTGGAGATCGTCTTACCGAGGGCGATCGGCAGATCCATCTGCGCGGTCTGGTATTTTTCGGAAGCCATCACCGAACGCATGGAAACCATTTCCGGGTTCTGGTTCGGCACCTCGATACCGATGGTTCCCTTACCCGGGATCGGCGCGATGATCCGGATCCCTAAGGCAGATAAGCTCAGGGCAATATCGTCTTCGAGGTTCTTGATCTTCGAGATCCTCACCCCCGCTGCCGGCACGATCTCGTACAGGGTTACTGTCGGACCAATGGTCGCCTTGATCTTGGCGATGTCGATGTTATAATGACCGAGCGTTTCCACGATCCGGTTCTTGTTGCGCTCCAGCTCTTCGGTGTTGACCGAGATCTTGGAGCTGCCGTAATTTTCAAGTAATTCAAGCGGAGGATACTGGTAGGTCGACAGGTCGAGGGTCGGGTCGAACTCTCCGAACTCCTTTACAAGGTCTGCCGCCGTTACTTCTCCCGGGGTAGTATCTACCGAGCGTTCTTCATTAACAGGCGCTGTTTCGAAGGGTACGCTTTCTTCAGGAGCCGTTACTTCCATCTCCATAGGCTCTTCTGCCGGAGACAATGCTTCCAGCTCAACCGAATAGCCTTCATTTTCCGAAGGTTCGGCAATAGGGTCTGGTGTTCTTTCCAGGCTCAGCTCCGAAGCGATCAGGGGTGCTGCTTCCGGGGCATGCGTCGCAGGTTCTTCTGCTGTCGTGATTTCCTCTGCTACTTCTTCCGGCACAGGATATGCTTTCGTTGCCTCTTCTGCGCTTTCCGTTTCTTCTTTCATAGAAGGCATCTGGTCGTCGCGCAGGGTCTTGTTAAGCACCGGGAACTCTACCGAGCTCGGACTGGCCTCGTATTCCGGCCGTTCGATGATCGGCTGGCGGTTATATTCCACAGGGATCAGCTCATCTTCCAGCTCTCCCGCAGGAACCGCGGCAGGCTTTTCTTTTTTCCCTGAAACCGGCGATCTGAAATCGATGTTATAGGCGATCACCAGGCAAGATAAGCCGGCAAATGCCAGCAATCCGCCGGTACCGGTCTTGCCCAGCACAGTGCTCAGCCAGGCATTCGCCTGCAAGCCATAGGCTCCGGCTAAATAATAAAGATCGGTGGAAGTAAAGCTCAGTATAAAGCCAATGGTTACCGAAGTGAACACCAGCAGGAATAAGGCATAAGCCAATGCATTGCTGATCTTCATTAAAGAAACCCGGAACAGCGTACGGTAGCCGATCAGGAAGAATACAAATACAAAAATGAAGGAGGCTACGCCAAAGCCCTTGTGAATAAACACCTGCGACAACATGGCGCCTGCAATGCCGAGCCAGTTCTCTACCTTATTCTCGGAGGCATGCAGCATGATAGACGGGTTCGTATCCCCTACTACGCTCTGGTCTGCCCTCCAGGTAAAGAGAAAAGAGGTGAAACAAAAGCTCACGAACAACAACAGGAACAGGCCCAGGATCTTTAAGAAACGGGCATCATTCCAGAAGCGGTCCTGGTTATTATTTTTACGGGCGGGCTTCTCCTTCGGCGCTTGCTTTTCTTTCGGCTTTCCCGCCTGAGAAATCTTTTCCTTCGGAGCCTCTTCTTCCCGGGGTTGTTCGTTTGATCTTAATTTGTTAGCCATTCAGCTTTACTTTTTGCAAATATATGGGAAATGACCTGAATCTTTTACAGGCCCGCAGTCATCCGTCTTCTTCCGGTACATCCTTATTCAGCCAGCGATTGCGCCAGAGCCTGGAGGTCTGTGCCATCAAAATTCCCGGAGCTCATCATCAGCAAGTTAGCATTTTTCCAATGTTTCTGTTTTAAATACGAAACCATGGCTTCCGAATCGGTATACACCTGCAGGTCGGGACGCGCAAAGGCTTTCTTCACCTGCTCCGCGCTGATGGGCTCTAATTTTTTATGTTCGATGGTATGCGGATTGAAATAGACGATCGCTTCATCTGCCGTATCCATCGAGCCCTTGTATTCGAGCAGGAAATTCTTATCGAGGCTGCTGAACGTGTGCAGCTCCATGCAGGCTACCAATACCCGGTCGGGGAACTGATCCCTGACCGCTGCCGTAGTAGCTTTCAGCTTCGAGGGTGAATGCGCAAAATCTTTATACACCGCGAAATATTCTGTCTTCTTCAATACCTCCAACCTGCGCGCGGCGCCCTTAAAGCTTTGGATCGCCTCAAAGAATGTTTCATCATCCACACCCAGGGCATTACACACCGCCCGGGCCCCGTTCAGGTTCAGGAGATTATGATGTCCGAAGATTTCCAGGGGATATTCTTTCTGTCCGTATACCAGGGAAGTCTGTCCGTTCCGGGTAAGAGATTCCGGCAAGCCATAGGCCTGCTTCTCCACGCGACCTTCGGGGTAATGCCTTACCAGGTTGCGCAGCTCTTCATCCTCTTCACAATAGATCACTTTGCCTCCCTCGGTTACCGTATCGAGGAAGATGCGGAACTGCTCAAGGTAAGAAGCAAAGGTCGGGAACACATTGATGTGATCCCAGGCGATACCGCTCAGCAGGGCGATATTAGCATGGTATAAATGGAACTTCGGACGACGGTCGATCGGCGAGGCCAGGTACTCATCTCCTTCGAGGATGATCACCGGCGCATCAGCGGTCAGCTTCACCATGGTTTCAAAGCCTTCGAGCTGTGCTCCTACCATGTAATCGAACTCCATGCCCTGCGATTTAAGCACATGCAGGATCATGGAAGTGATCGTGGTCTTGCCGTGGCTTCCGCCGATCACTACGCGGATCTTGTCTTTCGATTGCTCGTAAATATATTCCGGGTACGAGTATACCTTCAGTCCTAACGCTTGTGCCTTCAACAGCTCCGGGTTGTCCTTGCGCGCATGCATGCCAAGGATAACCGCATCCAGCCGATCCGGTTACTTCGTATCCTTTCAGGTGCAGGGCGATAGCGAGGTTGTGCATGGCGCTTCCGCCAACGGCGATAAAATGTACTCTCATGAACAGGTCTAATTATTATTAAAGCTTCGTACAAAATCAAGCTTACGTTTCATGGCTGAAATGCTCCATGGCGAACGGGCTTTTGTTTTTTCCATCAGGATCTTGTTGAAGGCGTCATCCGAAGAGATCGCTTCCATCTGTCCCTGGCGGAAAGTATAGAAATACCAGTCGGCCGGGCCGGTCTGGAAATAAATATTGATGATGTTGCCGCTCCGTTTCCGCACGATCTCGAAGTAGCCCTTGTAACGTTTGTTCAGCTGCTTGTTTCCCACCGCCGCGATCCCGATC
>CALNCF010000155.1 GCA_937875035.1 uncultured Sphingobacteriaceae bacterium
CGGTCAGGATCTTGTGCCCGTATGCCTGGTGCCCTACATCCCATACCAGTTGATCGTAAGGGGTATTAAATACATAATGTAAGGCCACGCTCAGCTCTACCACACCCAGGCTTGCCGCGAAATGCCCGCCGTTAACCGATACGATGTCAATAATATATTGTCGCAGTTCTTTACAAACCCTATCCAGCTCTTCTTCTTTCAGGTTCCTGAGGTCGGAAGGAAACTGGATTTGTTCTAATAATTCACCGGCTTTTACGTCCATCTATACCGAATTTGGGATCTTTTAATGTGATAACAGAATAGCAAATATACATTTTTTAGGCATTGGCTATTCTTAATTTCAATTAACGCCTGCGGCCGTATAAATGTTCCCTTTTCTGAAATAATTATTTTGTCAATTCGATATTCTGAATAGATTTGAGGCAGATTATGGTAATTCCTGACGATAAATACGAGATTAAACTGCCTCAGTTTGAAGGTCCTTTTGACCTGCTTTTGTTTTTTATCGAACGGGATGAGCTGGATATCTACGATATTCCCATTTCTAAAATAACCTCCGATTTCCTGGCCTATATCGCCCAGATGACGGCTTTGAACATTGAGCTCGCCAGCGAATTTATCCTCGTAGCGGCGCGTTTAATGCAGATCAAGGCTAAAATGCTCCTGCCCCGTCCAGAGATCGATGCCGAAGGCAACGAGGTGGATCCGCGTAAGGACCTGATCCAGAAGCTGATCGAATACAAGAAGTTCAAGGAGGCATCCGGAGAGCTGGAGATCATGTCGGAGGAGCGGGCCAAGCAGTTCAAACGGGGTAATTTCTATCATGATCTGAACGAAGTGCGCCTGTCGGCTTCATCCGAAGAAGAGCTCCAGACCCTTGATCTGTTCCGTATCATGACCGTGTATCAGCGTATCATGTTCCGGTATAATAATAAGCCGGAACCCGTGGTGCATACCGTGGTACAGTACCCATATACCATCGAAAGCCAGAAGAAATATATTTCCCAGCTCTTGCTCAGCAATGAGAAGCTCAATTTTGAATCGGTGATGAAGGATGCCAAAGACCGGGTACAGCTGGTATATTCTTTCCTCGCGATCCTGGAGCTGCTCCAGCAGCAAATGGTAGAGATCCAGATCGGCTTAGGCTTCAATAATTTCTGGATCAGCCCGAAAGATTCCGACGAAACGGAGCAGCCCGAGCCGGAAACGGCCTGATCAGGCGATCCGGCGCGCCTTACCTTCCGGCAGGATCTGTACGATCCCCGGTTTTTTCCCTTTCTCCAGGCTTCCGAACTGGTGTTCGATCCCTAAGAACCTGGCGCCGTTAATGGTAGCCCAGCGCAGGATCTCTTCAAAGCTTATTTCCGGGAAGTGCGCTTGTATGGTCCTTATTTCCGACAGGATATCCAGCGTGTGATTGGAGGCCAGGCTGTCTGTTCCCAGGGTGATCTGGCATTGCTGCCGCATCATATCAGCCACAGGGGGAAGGCTCCGTTCGATGTACAGATTCGCCTGCGGACAGAGGCACCACCATGCCTGCGGGATCCTTTCGCGGATCATGGCCAGCTCTGGTTCGCTGGTAAAGGTGTTATGAACAAAGAGGTGCTTCGCTGCCGGGTTTAGATAATCGATATAGGTTTGTAAAGAGGTTTTTCCGCTGGGATGATAAAAAGAAATGTCAAGTCCAAAGGTTTCGTACAGGCGGTTAAAGTTTCCCGATTTATCGAGGAAGAAATAGTTTTCGGCCAGGCTTTCCTGGTTGTGAACGCTTATTATTTCTTCTTCTGAAGCCAAAGCCCGGAAGAGGGCTTCCGAAACGGAATAGGGGGCATGCGCCGTTAAGCTGGTCTTCAGCGTTCCTGCCAGCGCCTGCAGTTCCCGGCCCTTTTCAATAATTGCGGGCGCGAACGCAGGGTTAAACCCGATCAGCTCAATAAAGGTGTGATAATAAATGCCGGATCGTTCTTTAACAGGGAAAGAGCTGCTGCCATTAGAGATATCGCCGACCGCCACAATACCTTTGTCATACATATCCCGGTCGGCCTTAACGGCTGCCTCCAGCATTTCCTCTTCGGGGAAGCGGCGGATCTTCTGCAAATTCAATACGAAGTCAACGATTCCGGTGCCCTCCGGCACGGCACCCTTCAGGTGCGAAAGCTCCAGATGGCAATGGGTATTGATAAACCCCGGGCAAACAGCGCCTTCGAAGTACTGCACATCGTCCGAAACCTCATCCCGTGAAACAATATCAAGTACCTGGTGTTGATCGTCGAGGATCAGCACCCCGTTCTGCACAGGAGCAGAGGTAACCGGGTAGATCGTATCGGCTGCGATTTTTTGCATCATCAAAGGTACTATATGGGGCTCTTGCCGCAAAATCCGGGGCCGAAGCAATTTTTATTCTTATTTTTGTCCCGTGGAAACCCCTGTTAAAAAGAAAGATATACGTTCATACGACCTGGATGGGCTTCGTAAAGAGTTTGATGCGATGGGCGAGAAGCCCTTTCGTGCCAAACAGGTATACGAATGGCTCTGGCAGAAGTCGGCGCTCGATTTCGAGTCGATGACGAATCTTTCCAAGGATCTGCGTAAAACGCTGGATGCGCATTTTGCGATTCACGGGGTTGTTGTGCACAACCAGCAGCGGAGCTCCGACAGGACGATCAAGAGCGCGTTCCGTTTGCACGACAATCATATCGTGGAGGGAGTATTGATCCCTACTCCCGAACGGATGACCGCCTGCGTGTCTTCCCAGGTGGGCTGCAGCCTTACCTGCAAATTCTGCGCAACCGGCTACATGGAGCGTAAACGTAACCTGAACGCCGATGAGATCTACGACCAGGTGGTATTGATCGACCAGCAGGCACGCGAGAACTACCAGATTCCCCTCAGCAATATTGTGTACATGGGTATGGGCGAGCCCCTGCTGAACTATGCGAACGTACTGCGGTCTATCGACCGGATCACGGCCGAAGACGGGCTGAATATGTCGTACAAGCGGATCACGGTTTCAACGGCGGGCATTGCTAAAATGATCCGGAAGCTGGGCGATGATGAAGTAAAGTTCAACCTTGCGCTTTCCCTGCATGCGGCGAATGATGCCAAGCGTAACGAGATCATGCCGATCAACGAGAGCAATACGCTGGAAGCCCTGGCCGATGCCCTGAAATATTACTACGAAAAAACACAGAACCCGGTTACTTTCGAATATATCGTGTTCAATAATTTTAACGATGAGATCGAAGATGCGCGGGAGCTCCTGGCGTTCTGCCAGCATGTTCCCTGCAAGGTGAACATCATTGAATATAACCCGATCGCTTTTGCCGATTTTCTCAATGCCGGCGAGGATAAGATCGATGCCTTTGCCAATTACCTGCGCAGGAACGATGTGATCACGAACATCCGTCGCAGCAGGGGCAAGGATATTGATGCAGCCTGCGGACAATTAGCCGTGAAACAAAAATAACCGCATATATGCGGTTGTCCCCTCTAATTACCCGTCCTATTTTTAACAAAAAGAATTGTTATGAAACAGGCAGGAACTTATTTTCGTGATCTTCTCACACTGGTATATCCCGAGCTCTGCGCAGCCTGCGCGAATCATCTGTATAAAGGTGAAGAGGTGATCTGTACAGTATGCCGGCATCATCTCCCCTATACTTCTTTCGAGTCGCACGCAGGCAATCCGGTGGAAAAGCTTTTCTGGGGAAGAGTGCCGATCAGCAGCGCTGCTTCCCTGTTGTTTTTCAGGAAGGGCTCGAGGGTGCAGCATCTGCTGCATGAGCTCAAATACAGGCGGAACCGTGCCGTAGGAGTTCGCATGGGTGAGCTCATGGGCTTGCGCCTCTCGCAAACAGCGCGCTTCAATACAGCGGATATCCTTTTGCCTGTACCCCTTCATCCTGCCAAGATCAGGCAGCGCGGGTATAACCAGGCTGGGGTGATCGTAGAAGGAATGGCGCGGAGCATGAACAAGAGAGTAGACGAGTTTAATTTCCAGAGAACGGATTTTACCGAGAGCCAGACCCGGAAATCGCGCTATGCCCGTTTCGAAAATATGAAGGATGTGTTTACGATCAGGGATGAAGAGGCTTTCCGTAATAAGCATTTCATCCTGGTAGATGATGTGATCACTACCGGCGCTACGATCGAGGCCTGTGCCCAGCGTTTACTGAAGGTTCCGGGTGTTAAAGTTTCCGTGGTTTCGCTTGCGTCAGCATAATAATTTCCTCGTCTGCCCGTAATTAGCTTATCTTTGACAAATTTGATCCATGCGTTTATTCAGTGCTTTAGTACTTATTATTACCGTAATTGGTGTGAGTTCCTGCCGGAAAGAGCTGGACATTACGAAAGATCCTTCTGCCAGGCTGGAATTCTCTACAGATACAGTCCTGTTCGATACGGTGTTCACGACCCTGGGCTCTACGACCCAGCGTTTAAAGGTCTATAACCGGAATAAGAACGCAGTGAGCATATCCTCGGTCCGTATTGGCGGAGGCTCCGGCTCAAGCTACCGCATGAATGTGGATGGCTTGCCGGGCAATGAGCTGCACGACATCGAGATCGCCGGTAACGATTCCATCTTTGTGTTCGTCGAAGTGACGATCGATCCCAATGCTTCGGCAATACCCTTTATAGTTGCTGATTCCCTGCTGTTCGACCTCAACGGGAACCGCCAGCAGGTGCAGCTGGCAGCCTATGGGCAGAATGCGCATTTTTATAACGACAGTGTGATCTCCGGGAATGTAACCTGGAGCAACGACCTGCCTCATGTGGTATTTAATAACCTGATCGTGGATTCAGGGAGCACCCTTACCATTATGCCGGGAACGAAAATATATATGTATAAGAGTTCCTTCTTTGCGGTGCTTGGTACCCTTAAATCGAACGGAACGTTAACGGATTCGATCACTATCCAGGGTACACGGCTGGAGCCGATCTATTACGATGAGCCGGGGCAGTGGAACGGAATGTGGTTCTTCCGGGGCAGCACCAACAACGAAATACGATATACGACCATTAAGAACGCTATACAGGGTATCCGGGTAGATTCATTGCCCGAAAGTGCGAACCCTAACCTGGTGCTTGCCAATTCCATTGTTAAGAATATGCAGGTGGTCGGGCTGGTCGCTTATAACGCACAGATAGAGGCCTTTAATAACCTCTTCTTCAATTGCGGACAGTACGCTATTATCGGTATGTACGGGGGTAAATACACTTTCCTGCATAATACGATAGGGAATTACAATTTCATGTTCAACCGCCAGACCCCTTCGGTAGCCTTTACCGATTACATAGAAATCTTTACGAACCCGCTGGAAGTTCACCTGGTCAATAATATTATCTGGGGAAGCCTGAACGATGAGTTCCTGCTCGATCTGAAAGCGAAGCCCAATGATATCGTTGAGTTTGAATACAACCTGGTCCGCTCGTCGAATACGAGCTTTTCTGCCACGAATATCAGGAATCGTGATCCGAAGTTCAGCAAGGCCGAAAAGGAAGATTATCACCTGAAGGACCAGAGCAGCCCTGCCTATGGCAAGGGGATTTACCTCAATTCCTTCCCGGGATTGTCGACGGATATGGATGGGAAACCCCGGCAAAATCCGCCTTCAGTAGGCTGTTATGAGGCTTTATAAAAAAAAATAAAAAAAATGTAACCTTTTGGGTGGGTTTCCAGTTTAACACCTCTTGAGAGCGTAAATATAAATTAATCAATAAGGCTTAGCTGATTCGAAAGAAGAGGTCTAAGCCTTTTGGTTTTTATACCCGGTCTGAAGGATATTTTACTTATTTTGTATAAGAATTATAAGTATATGAAAGTAGAGCAGCTACGCCTTAAATACGTGAGTCTGGATTACCTGTTGGAACTGTCAGGAGGTGATGCAGACTTTATTCTTGATATGATCCTTACCTTCCTGAATACCGCGCCCGGGTATATGACCGATTTCGAACTATTGCGCGAACAGAAAGACTGGTACAAGATGTCGCGTGCCGCCCATAAATTCAAATCTTCGTTTTCCGTTATAGGGAGTGATTCGCTGACAAGCTATGCTGCTGCGATTGAGAAGCTGTGTAAAGAAGAAGTGCCGGATGTGGCAGAAATGGACCGTGAGATAGGAGAGATGAAATCTCTTTTTTTACAGGTGATGGCTGAGCTCGAAGACTCTGTGAAAAAGATAAAAGAAACTGAAGCGTAATGAGGATTTTAGTTGTAGACGATGAAGAGTTGATGTTAAAAGCGCTCCGCTTCCGCTTACTGAAAGACGGGCATTCGGTGGAGATCGCTATTGATGGGAGAGAGGCGCTGAAACTGATCGCGCAGGAACGATTCGACCTGGTCATTACCGATATCATGCTTCCGTTCAATAACGGATTGGAGATCGTGGACTATATAAAGAATAAATCAGGGAAGAATATCCCGGTGATCATATTGTCGGCTGTAGGGGCTGAGAATGTTGTATTGGAGGGCTTTGCCCTGGGCGCCGACGACTATATTACAAAGCCATTCAGCCCGGTGCAATTGTCGGTGCGTGTAAAACGATTCGAAAAGGCGACCTCCTGACCGATCTGTATCAGGATGCCTGTTTTTATTTGAATAGATTGCCAGGGAATAAGAAAAATATAAGCGCTGTTATAGTCACAGGACCAAGGTTCCCTGTTGTGTTTCTCTTATTATCGTTGCTCATCATTCCGGAAAATCTTTATGCCCGGAGCTGGTTCAGCAGGGTTGCTTCTTATATTGCTTCAGGGTTTGATAATGATGATGTGCTGATCCGCTACTGCTATGTAATGATCACGGTTTTCGTGGTTATTATTTTCGTGGTATTGCTGGTATTACTCATCAACCGTGTGCTGCTTGGCGATCGTCACCAGAAAGTCGTGCAGCTCAAAAAGAAATACGACCTGCTTCTCACCGGGATCATTTACATTGATGATGATGAGCTGGGTGATGAAAACTGGAAACGGGAAAAAGCAAAGCTGGTGGCCCATTTCCAGAAGCACTACCTGCATAGCCGGTTCAACCGGGAAGTATTGGTGGAACAACTGCTCAGCCTGCACCGTAACTTTTCGGGAACTACAGCCACCGTCTTACGAAAGCTTTATATTGAGCTGGGATTACCAGCGAAAGCGATGGCTGCTCTGAAAACAGAGAACTGGAGTCGTCGCGCCGCGTCTATCCGTGAGCTGGCGCAAATGGAGATCGTGGAAGCCGCTCCCATGATCCGTAAATCGCTGACGCACCTGAGTCCTTCGCTAAGGCTGGAAGCGGGTATTGCGCTCCTGAAGCTGGATAAGACTCATCCCTTCGCCCTGCTGGATGCTGGTGTAGAGCTCACCCCCTGGCAGCAGCTGAACCTGCTGGATGCCATCCTGAGAACCTCCGATATTAAAATCCCTTCC
>CALNCF010000156.1 GCA_937875035.1 uncultured Sphingobacteriaceae bacterium
GCCGGGCAATACCTCGTCGTTCCTCATCGGTGTGCTGAACGGTTTTTTACCCTGCGGATTAGTGTACATGGCCCTGGCCGGCGCACTGGTAAGCGGGCAATATGTACAGGGCAGCCTGTTCATGATCTTCTTCGGACTGGGCACCCTGCCTGCCATGTTCGGCATGGCAATGGCCGGCTCCTGGATCAGCCTGGAAACCCGGAACCGCATGCGCCGGGCCGTACCTGTTTTTATCGGGCTGATGGCCCTGATGCTGATTCTCCGCGGACTCAATCTCGGTATACCTTATGTAAGCCCGAAGGTCCAGCAAACCCATGAGAGCCATTCAGCGGCAACGATGGAATGCTGTCACAAACCTCAAACACCATGATCGATACCTCTCTTATACGCAAATACAATGTAGCCGGTCCGCGTTATACCAGCTATCCTACCGTGCCATACTGGAATGCGAACCCGCCATCGCAGCAAGGCTGGAAGGATGCCGTGCGCCGGAGTTTCCGGCTCAGCAATACCGAACAGGGTATCAGCCTGTACATCCACCTGCCCTTTTGCGAGAGCCTTTGCACCTATTGTGGCTGCAATACACGCATCACCTGCAACCATACCGTGGAAAGCCCTTATCTCGAAGCGGTGCTCAAAGAATGGAACCTGTACCTTACCCTGCTGGATGAAAAGCCCCGCATCAGCGAGATCCATTTAGGCGGGGGCACCCCCACCTTCTTCAGCCCGGAAAACCTGGAAAGGCTGCTCCGTGGCATTATGGATACGGCTATACTCAGCGATACCTTCGAGGGCAGCTTCGAGGCACATCCTAACAATACACGGCGCGAGCATTTGCAGGCGCTGGCCGGGCTGGGCTTCAGGCGGCTGAGCCTGGGCATACAGGACTTCGACAGCAAGGTGCAGAAAGCCGTGAACCGGGTACAGAGCGTGCAGCAGGTACGCCGGGTGATGCAGGACGCGCGGGACTTCGGCTTCACCTCCATCAATTTCGACCTCATCTATGGGCTGCCCAAGCAGACCCTGTTCAGCATAGACGATACCATACAGCATGTGATCGCCCTGATGCCCGACCGCATTGCCTTTTACGGCTACGCGCATATACCATGGATCAAGAAATACCAGCGTGGATTTACCGACAAGGATCTGCCATCGGGCACCCTCAAGCGGGAGCTGTATGAGTATGGCAAGCTGCTGCTGACGGATGCAGGCTACCTGGAGATCGGCATGGATCATTTCGCCCTGGCAACGGACCGCTTATACCTCGCTTCGGAACAGGGAACCCTGCACCGGAACTTTATGGGCTACAGCCATTCGGCTACCCGCCTGATGATCGGGCTGGGGGTTTCTTCCATCAGCGATTCATGGGATGTGTTCGTTCAGAATGAGAAGAAGATCGAGGATTATTATGAGCGGGTCGATCGCGGAGAGCTGCCCTTTTTCAAGGGACATACGCTGACGCGTGAAGACCTGGTGATCCGCCGTCACATCCTCAACCTGATGTGCCGCCTCGAAACGAGCTGGCATGAGGAGGAAGAGCAATGCGCGGAGGTGTACCATGCCCGCCGCGCGCTGAAGGAGATGCAATCGGACGAGCTGATCAGCATTACTCCATACCGCTTGCAGGTACATGAAAAGGGCCGTGCCTTTGTACGCAATGTGTGTATGGCATTCGACGCCCGGCTGCGTAAGGATCAGCCGAGGCTGCAGCTTTTCAGTTCCGTTATCTAACCTTTATACCCGGCCATGCCATGAACCTTTATCAGCATATCAATTTTAATGAACTGAGCCCGGTGGAGCTGGTCGACTACATCATGTATAAGCACCACGACTACGAAAGCCGCATCCTTACGCTGATCGAAGATCATATCCACATGACCCATACCTGCAAAGAGATGAGCGATGCCGGGCTGGGCCCGCTCCGCGAAGCCTTTGACGTGCTGAAGACGCAGTTCGGAAAGCATATGCAGAAGGAGCAGGAAATTCTTTTTCCCTTTGTGACGGAG
>CALNCF010000157.1 GCA_937875035.1 uncultured Sphingobacteriaceae bacterium
CTTCTTTCGCTCAGGGGACATGGACATTGCAGCGATGTGTGGATTACGCGCTTGAGAATAACCTGACCATCAAACAGAACCGGCTGAATGTTGAGCTGTCGGAAGTATCGGTCGATGATAACAAATATGGCTTTCTTCCCTCGCTGAATGCAGCGGCCAGCCAGAACTTCAACTACGGGCGCGCCATCAACCCGATCAACAACACCTACGTATTCCAGCAGATCACGACCCGCAACATGAATGTGAGCTCGAGCGTGACCCTGTTCAACGGCTTTGCCAAGGTGAATGCCTACCAGGCGAGCAAGCTGGAGCTGCAGGCCGAAAAGACCAGCCTGGAGAAGATCAAGAATGATATCACCCTGACGGTAATTACTTATTACCTCGATGTATTATATAACGAAGAGCTGCTGGCGGTGAGCAAACAGCAACTGGAGATATCCAAGCTGCAGCTCGACCGCGCGGAAAAGAATGCCGCGGTTGGCAGCATTACCCAGGGCGATGTATTGCAGATCAAGGCGCAGCTGGCCAGCGATGAGCTGAACGTAACCGTAAGCCAGAATAACCTGGACCTCTCTAAGCTGAACCTGATCCAGCTTTTGGATCGTGATGCTTCAGAGCGTTTCGAGATCGAACGTCCGCAGAACCTCGACCAGATGATGTCGGTAAGCATGGGCTATAATGCGCAGCAGGTATATAATTCGGCGCTCACAAATATGCCCGATGTACGCTTGCTCGAATTCAGGCAAAAAGCTGCGCGGAAAAACCTGGCGGCTGCCAAAGGGAACCTGTACCCGAGGATCAGTATGAACGGCGGTATGTTCACCGATTACAGCAACCTGAACCCACGTTCATTCAGCCAGCAGTTCAGCGATAACTTCGGGGAATATTTCGGATTCCAGCTTACCGTGCCGATATTCAACGGCATGTCGGCCCGGAACGGTGTGAAGCGCGCGAAGATCAACCTGGCTAATGCTGAGATCAATGAGCAGATAGGTAAGAATACCCTGAACAAAACGATCACGCAGTCGGTAGCCGACCTCAACGCGGCAGACAAGAAATTCGAATCTGCCAAGAATGGTTTCCAGTCGCTGACCGAAGCATTCAAATACAACCAGCAGAAATTTGATGTCGGGCTGATCAATTCATTTGACTATAATACTTCTAAGAATAACCTGTTCAAAGCGGAAGCGGATTTGCTCCAGGCTAAGTACGACCTGATCTTCAAAAGCAAGGTGCTCGACTTTTATATGGGTAAAAGCTTAAGTTTCTAATAAAAAATTATAATTTTTGACATCAGTTCAAAAAGAAAGCATATGGCTAAGAAAAAAATAAAATTCTCGCGTATACTGGTGATCCTGGCCGTGGTGGTTATTGTGTTCGCGATAATAGGGAAGAAGGCGGGCTGGTTTGGCGGGGCAGGTGTGGTGAAGGTTGCCGTAGAGAAAGTGAAAAAAGGAACCATTACGGAAACCGTTTCCGCGAGTGGAAAAATCCAGCCGGAAGTGGAAGTGAAGATCTCCCCGGATGTTTCGGGTGAAATTATTGCATTGTATGTAAAGGAGGGCGATCATGTGAAGAAAGGACAGCTGCTGCTGAAGATCCGCCCAGATATTTATGAGTCGTACCTCGACCGCGCGACCGCCGCGCTCAATACCTCGAAAGCGAACCTGGCGAATGCCCAGGCACGTCTGGTACAGGTAGAATTGTCATTCAAAAGATCAGAGAAGCTGCATAAGGACAAGGTGATCTCCGACTCGGAATACGAAACAGCGAAATCATCGTATGAGGTAGCCCGCGCAGATGTGCAGGCTGCGATATTTAATGTGAAAAGCGCGGAAGCTTCGGTAAAGGAATCGAACGACAACCTGGTGAAGACGACCATCTTCTCGCCGGTAGACGGAACCGTTTCCAAGCTGAATGTAGAAGCCGGCGAACGTGTGGTAGGAACCACGCAGATGGCCGGTACCGAAATGATGCGGATCGCGAACCTGAACTCTATGGAAGTAAGCGTAGATGTGAATGAGAACGACATCAACCGTTTGTCGCTGGGAGATACCGCTGTTATCGAGGTTGACGCGTTTATCGACAAAAAATTTATGGGTGTGGTTACCGAGATCGCCAACTCGGCGAGCGTGGTGGGAACCAGCGCCGACCAGGTAACGAACTTCCCGGTGAAGATCCGGATCCTGCCGGAATCGTATGCGAATATGATCACCAAGGATAAGAACCTGCCATCGCCTTTCCGTCCGGGACTTTCGGCTACGGTAGAGATTCAGACCGAGAAGACCAGCAATATATGGGTGATCCCGATCCAGGCGGTAACGACACGTACGGATACGGCAGACAATAAAGCTTCCAGGGATACAGGCAAGCCTGACGGTAAGGAAGACGCGAAGAAAAAAGAGGATGTGCAGGAAGAGGCTAAAGAATATGTGTTTGTGCTGGATAATGGTAAGGTGAAAAAAGTAGCGGTGAAAACAGGTATCCAGGACGATACAAACATCGAGATCAAATCAGGCTTAAAGGGTGATGAAGAAGTAGTGACAGCCCCGTACCTCGCTGTTTCAAAAACATTAAAGGATGGCTCGGCAGTTCAGAAGGTCAATAAAGAGGAGCTGTTCAAGGAAGACAACAAATAATTAATACAGAATACTTAATTTAGTCCCGCCCTTAGCGGGACTTTTTTAGTTTTAGCGTGGAAATACAAAAGCATAAGATAGCCGTTATCGGCGGTGGGAGCTGGGCAACAGCGATCGTAAAGATCCTGAGCGATAACCAGCAGGATGTATACTGGTGGATGCGGAACAAGGATGCGGTGGAGTATATCCGTACTTATCGCCGTAACCCGAACTACATCCGTTCGGCGGAGCTGAAGATCAACCCGGAACAGGTCGGTACAGACCTTAGCCTGGCGATCGCTTCCGCAGATATTATCGTGTTTGCGGTACCCGCGGCGTTCCTCTCGGCCGCTATGGCCGGGATCGGTCCTGAGCAGCTGAAAGGAAAAAAGGTCGTTTCGGCGATCAAGGGGATCGAGCCGGGCAAGAACCAGATCATGGGCGAATACTTCCACCAGGAATACCAGGTTTCGCTTGATGATTTCCTGGTGATCAGCGGCCCCTGCCATGCAGAGGAAGTCGCACTGGAGAAGCTTTCGTACCTGACCATCGCCTGCCAGAAAGAAGAAACTGCGGTGATGTTCGCGGGGATCATGGCTAACCGTTATATCAAGGCATCCGTATCCGACGATATCTACGGTACCGAGTACGGGGCTGTCCTGAAAAATATTTATGCCATTGCCAGCGGCATCTGTCATGGGCTCGGCTACGGAGATAATTTCCAGGCGGTATTGATCTCGAATGCGATCCGCGAGATGAAACGTTTCGTGGATGCGGTGCACCCGATCGATCGCGATATCAAGGAGTCGGCCTATTTAGGAGACCTGCTGGTGACCTCTTATTCCCAGTTCAGCCGGAACCGCACGTTCGGGAACATGGTAGGGAAGGGTTATTCCGTGAAATCCGCGCAGTTTGAAATGGGCATGGTCGCCGAAGGATATTACGCGGTGAAGTGCATCCATGAGATCAACCGGAATTATAAAGTGCATATCCCGATATGCCGTACGGTATACGGTATTTTATATGAAAATATTTCGCCTATGATTGAAATGAGGTTACTGACGGAAAAGCTGTCATAACCGCTGACGCAGGTAACGAATGCTTCTGAATTTCATGAAGTTATACGTACCTTTTTTGTAACTCGATTTTATTTTTTACGTAACAGCAACCATCTGATGGATCATCTACCCCATGAAATGAAGAAACTGGTTTACGTTTGTGTATATATTTTTTTATTGCTGATCAGTTTTTCCGGAGTATATGCGCAGTGTCCGCAGATTATCGATGGAAACGGCGTGCCGAGCACGAACCCGCAGTGGTCGAACTGTAATGGTAACCCCTTTACGATCAATGTTCAGCCTGCCACGAACCTCAGCAGCTTTAATATTAACTGGGGCGACGGCACCACACAATCGTTTCCGGGCGGATTAGCATCATCCGCCTTCATACAGCATACCTACCCGG
Source organism: uncultured Sphingobacteriaceae bacterium (assembly GCA_937875035.1). Lineage (GTDB taxonomy): Bacteria > Bacteroidota > Bacteroidia > Sphingobacteriales > Sphingobacteriaceae > CALNCF01. The sequence goes on from CALNCF010000157.1 coordinate 4,083, forward strand.
TTCCCGCCAGGGATACTTCCTATATCGTCACCATTACCCAGGCGTCGCCCGCCTGTGTCGTTACGGGCTTAGCCGTGATCAAGCGCCCGCCGCGCGCGGGGATCATCATCGCGGCCGGTGAGGTGAACCAGGTCTGCGCCCCTCAGTCTATCCGCTTCGTCAATACCAGCCAGGATGTGGATACCACGACCATTTTCGTAGTGAATTTCGGGGATGGGGTGATCGACACCTTACCCTGGACCAATGTCAACCAGATCATCACGCACCAGTACCTGAGAAATACCACCAGCTGTAATACCTCGGTGAGCATCACGGCGATCAAGGCAGGCTGCCTTTCGTCTACCAACACGTATTCCCCGATCCTGATCTGGGACCTCGACAGCGCTATTGTGAACCCGAGCCGGGTGCTGCTCTGCGATCCTGACCGTACGGTTACTTTTTCCAACGGAACCATCCGCAACTGCGCGGCAAATGCTACCCAGGGAAATACCTCCACCCGTTACGAAAAGTGGATCATCCATAACTTTAAAGGACCGGGAATAGACTCGGTGATCGACTGGCGCCCATCGCCCCAGGCAGCGATTACCGTTACCTATCCCGGTATCGGCGTTTATTGTGTAACCCTGCTCGACAGCAGCTATTGCGGGATCGACACCTCGGCGCTCACCTGCATCTCCATTGTAGCGCCGCCCGATGCCGCAGTGACAGCTAACAAGGATACCATCTGCGAAGGTGAGAGCGTACTCTTTACCAATATGAGCACCACCGGCACGGGCTATGTATATACCTGGAATTTCGGGGATGGAAGCCCGAACGTGGTGACCACATCGAGCGCTCCGCAGACTCACGCCTTCACCACCGATATCAGTGTGACCACTACACGCATTGTGACCCTGCAGGTACAGGTGCCCGGCGCGAACGCGGCCTGCTCGGATATCGATACGGTGAGGATCGTGGTCGAGCCTACGCCGAAGCCCAACTTCAGCCTGAATGGCACTGCCGGGAATATACAGGGCTGCGATTCCCTGCTCGTCAATTTTGCCGATCTTTCTACCGATACCGCAGCAGGTTCGGTATGGGCCTGGGATCTTGACGGGAACAATGTCTACGAAACCATCGGTAAGTTCCCGGCCCCGGTGAAATATTATGCAACGACTCCCGGCAACTCAACTACCTATACCATCCGCCTGAAGATCACCCGCAGCAACGGCTGCGAAAATATCCGAACACGTACCGTCACCATACACCGCAGCCCGGTACCGGGCTTTGCCGCGAACAGCGTATGTGTGGGGCAGGTAGCGCATTTCCAGGATACTTCTGTTTTTTATCCGCAGAGTGTAAGCGGCAAGACCTATCAATGGGATTTCGATAATAACGGCACCATCGATGCTACGGGTCCATCTCCAAGCCATACCTTTACCACCACGGGTACCTTTGATGTGCGCTTGGTGATCAGCAGCAGCCAGGGATGCCCTGTAACGGTAATCCGCCAGCTGGTGATCGAATCTCCGCCCATCGCGGCCTTCACACCCAGTGTAACAAGCGGGTGCTCGCCATTGTCGGTTACCTTTACCAATGGCTCCACGAACTCGGTGAACAACTTATGGAAGCTGGGCAGCGGCGGTACTTCTACCGATGTATCCGTATCACGGGTCTACGTTAATAACGGAACGACGAACGATACGATCCCGATCCGGCTGATCGCGCAGACCGCGTTCGGCTGTATGGATTCGGTGACCCATACCATCATCGTATATCCGAACCCGGTAGCATCCTTTACAGCGAACACGCTGCCGAGCTGTAATCCGCAGCCCATCTATTTCCTCAATACCTCTTCGCATGCCACGCAGTTCGAATGGGATTTCGGGGATGGTACCGCGATGAATACACTGCCAAGTCCGAACCACGCGTTTGCCAATAATACTTCGCAGATCGCGGTGTATACCGTTACCCTTCGTTCGGTCAATGCTTTCGGATGCGCGGATACCTTCCGGATGCCGGTGCTCGTTTACCCGCAGCAAACCTTTACGATCCAGACCGATGTGGATACGGGCTGTACGCCTTTAACGGTGAAGTTCCCGGCGTTTCCGGGTATTGTATCCTACGACTGGGATTTCGGCGACCTGGGCAGCTCGACCGCTACCGCGCCTACGCATACTTATGTGAATAATACTACCAGCGATATTACCTATACGGCCAGGGCTATTATGGTGAATGCTTTCGGATGTCGCGATACGGTCACCAAGGATATTGTCGTTCACCCCTTACCCCAGGCCTCTTTTACCCAGAGCGCTCCCGCGGGCTGTACACCGCTCGACATCACTTTTCAGAATACATCGACCGGGGCGCTGAGCTACCATTGGGATTATGGCGACGGCACCGAAGAGCATACCGCCACCATGATTACCCAGCACCGGTATATAAACACCAGCGATCAGCCGCTGGTCCGTACCGTCATACTGAGGGCATATAACGGCGACAGCTGTGTGGATCAGCGTTCGCAGACCGTGACCGTTTTCCCGCCTCTGCAGGCCAGCTTCCAGATCAACCCGGTGGCTTGCAGCCCGTATGTTTTTACAGCGGATAATCAATCGTCGGGAGCATCCAAGTATTACTGGTATCTTGATGGTTCCCTCATGGATTCGGTACAGCACAAGGTATTCGCCATCGGCAACCCGACAAATGCTGCGCAGCTGCACCAGATCACTCTTCGAGCGGTTTCTGTGTATGGTTGTACGCACGATACTTCGTTCACCATTACCGTGCTGCCCAAGCCTCATGCTGATTTTATGACTGATGTGAGCTCAGGCTGTCAGCCTCTCACCGTGAACATGACGAACCTTTCCACACCAGGCATTAAATATTACTGGGATTTCGGGAATGGTATCGACAGCTTCAATACGGTGACCTTTGCCCGTACCTATTATAACAATACCGCCAGCCCGATCGTGCATGATGTCCGGCTGATCGCCCTGAATGCTGATGGATGCTCGGATACGATGATCCGCCAGGTAACGGTCTTTCCTTTTATCAGTACCCGGTACAACAGCGATACGGTGGGCTGCAGCCCCTTCAGCTTTGATCCCGATAACCAGTCGGTGAACGCGAGCTCGCATGCCTGGTATGTAGATAACGTCCTGGTATCGGCGGTGGAAACGCCGACCATCAGCTTAGTGAATACCGGCAACGCGGCACGAACCTTTGTGCTCCGGCTGGAGTCTTCCTCTTCCTTCGGATGCTCCGAGAATTTTTCGAGGACCATTACCGTGCACCCTTCTCCGGTGGCCGATTTTGATGTGCCGAACCCGGTGATCAAGTTCCCGCTGAACACCTTCAATATCGTTAACCGGAGGATCGATCCGAATGTCAATTACCTTTGGGATTTCGGGGATGGCATTACATCCGGCGTAGCTAACCCGGGCACGCATTCTTATGCGCAGCCGGGTGTATATACGATCCGCCTCATTGTTTCGAACGCGCTTTGTTCCGACACCCTCGAGCGGATCGTAACGGTAGAGCCACCCCTGCCGATTGCGGCATTTACCGGGGGCGGCGACCAGTGCGC
>CALNCF010000158.1 GCA_937875035.1 uncultured Sphingobacteriaceae bacterium
CGCCAATAAGCGAGGTCTGCCCCTTATCTCCTGTTTTGGTATATATCTTCATGATGAAATTATGCTTCTTTCACAGCCTGTCCGGCGATGCGTTCGGATACCCGGGTAATTTCCTTATTCTGCTCGTCGGATTCGATGAGGCCATCGCGCATCCGGATAATGCGGTGCGCATGCTTGGCAATGTCTTCTTCGTGGGTTACGAGGATGATGGTGTTTCCTTTGGCATGGATCTCTTCCAGCAGCCCCATGATCTCGATCGAAGTCTTGGTGTCCAGGTTACCGGTAGGCTCATCCGCGAGGATAATGGACGGCGTATTGACCAGGGCGCGGGCTACAGCTACCCGCTGGCGCTGTCCGCCCGACAGCTCGTTGGGCTTGTGAAACATGCGGTTGCCGAGGCCTACGTTTTCGAGGGCCTGGGTGGCTTTTTCTTCCCGTGCCGCTTTCTTTAAACCGGCATACACTAAGGGTAGCTCCACATTTTCCAGGGCGCTGGAACGAGGCAGCAGGTTAAAGGTCTGGAACACGAAGCCGATCTCCTTATTCCGGATCTCTGCCAGCTCGTTATCGGTGAGGTTGCTTACGTCGGTGCCGTTCAGGATATAACGCCCCTTGCTGGGTGTATCCAGGCAACCCAGGATATTCATCAGGGTCGACTTGCCGGAACCCGAAGGACCCATCAGGGCAACGAACTCGCCCCGGTAGATCTCGATGCTTACCGAATCGAGCGCATGTATGGTTTCCGCGCCAATCACATATCGCCTGCCGATATCTTCTATCCTGATGAGAACCTGTTTTTCCATACCCTTGTTTATTTTTTACAAGATCAATAATAAGAATTTAACCATTGATGATTTGTAATTTATTCATGACCCTTGCCAGGCTTATTTCTCAATCACCTTCGGCACGCGGAAGTAATCAGAGTCTTTCTTAGGGGCGTTCTTCAGGGCTTCTTCATGACTGATCTCCCGGATCACCTCATCCTTACGAAGCACATTCACCTCGTCGCTCATATAGATCAGCGGCTCCACCGAAGAAGTATCTACCTCGTTCAGGGTTTCGATAAAAGACAGGATGCGGTTCAGGTCTTGCTCAATACGAATCTTCTCCGCATCGTTGAACTCCAGCCTGGCCAGGTGTGCGATCTTGTCGATCAGTTGCTGGTTAATCTGCATATTCGTGTACTTTTTGGTTGATCAATTCAAATACTTTATCCCTTAACCCGTCGATGTCCTGCTCACCCATACCCCTGGTTTCGATCGGCGCATGCACATAGGCGCGCATCACACCCGGGCGGGAACCATGCTTCTTACCGGTGTTCCTCATGATCTTATAATTGTTCATAAAGGTAACCGGTACAATGGCCACTTGCTTATCGACCGCAAGCTTGAACGCGCCATTCTTGAACTCTCCCAGCTCGGGCGGGTTCAGCGACATGGTGCCTTCGGGAAACAGGATCAGGCTGCGGCCGGATGCGCGGTTCTCCTCGGCTTTTTTCAGGGCGCGGAAGCTGCCGATCTTACTCTCCCGGTCTACGGGAATATCGATGGTCTGGAAGAAGAGCTTCAATACCGGGTTCTTCAGCAACTCTTTCTTACCCATGAAATGAAAGTTCCCTTTGGCAATGGCGCACATAAAGGGTGTATCGAGGTACGAGCTGTGATTCGAGCAATAGATATATGTCGTTTTGCTGTCGAGGGGCTGCTCATAATCGACCCGGTAAAAGATGCCGGAAATCCAGAAAGAGATATCTACCCAAACACCTCTTAAAAAACCTACCACGGGGTAGCGCTGAGGCTTGCGGGTATAGAAGTAAAACAGTGGGTACATGAGGTAGAAAACCAGTGCTACCATCGCCATATACCAGGTCCAGTGTAATTTTTTCATAAAATAGGATCGCTGCCAAAAGTATCAAATTTTTCTTACTTTCGGCCTATGGAAACAGTAGTAAGCGGAATACGTTCGACGGGAAATCTACACCTCGGAAATTACTTTGGAGCCATGAAGAATTTTTTAAAGATGCAGTATGAATACAACTGCTTTTTCTTCATTGCCGATTATCATTCATTAACCACGCATCCCACCCCTGCCGATCTTCATCATTCGGTTAAAAAAGTCCT
>CALNCF010000159.1 GCA_937875035.1 uncultured Sphingobacteriaceae bacterium
CAGGATGCTGGATATTAAGCCGACTTCCATGATCGATGTTTCCGACGGACTGGCATCCGAAGCGCTGCACCTGAGCAAAAGCTCGGGTAAAGGCGTTAGAATATATGAGGAGAAAATCCCGATCGATCCGCTCGTTTATAATACAGCCCGCGAATTCGGCCTGGATCCGACGGTGTGCGCGTTGAGCGGGGGAGAAGATTATGAGCTGCTCTTTACCATTGCGCAGGCTGATTACGAGAAGATCAGGAACAACTCCGACGTTACCGTGATCGGGCACATCACAGACCTGAACGAAGGAAATGTATTGATCAGCAAGAGCGGCAATGTGCACAACCTGGTGGCGCAGGGTTGGAATGCTTTTAAGGGCTGATCTTTTTATTCGCATCCTATTTCATTTAAAAAAACTAAATACTAAATTGGCATTTAGTTTACCCGTTTTTTATGAGAAGGATGAAGAAATCTATACGCTCGTGTTATACGTTTTTATTTACTTTCTGTTTGCTGATGCTGGCCGGATCGGCGATGGCGCAGGTTCAGAAAGTAAGCGGTTCGGTGAAGGATAAATCTTCCGGACAGCCCCTGATCGGCGCGACGATCGTGATCAAAGGATCCACTACCGGAACTTCTACAGACGCGAACGGTAAATTCTCTTTCAATGTAAACCTGAGTACGCCGCAAATACTGGTGATCTCTTTCATCGGCTATAAACCCATCGAAGTCGGCATTAATCAAAATAAAACAACGGTCGATGTAAGCATCGAAGAAAACATGATCATGGGCCAGGAAGTGCTGGTGCAGGAATCCCGTCTCAGCGATAAGCAGAAAGAAGCTCCGCTTACCGTCGAGTCGATGGACCTGATCGCGATCAAGCAAACTTCCGCCGCGAACTTTTACGAAGGGCTCGGGCAATTAAAAGGCGTGGATCTTACCTCGGCCAGTATCGGCTTTAAGGTGATCAATACACGTGGCTTCAACAGCACCTCTCCGGTACGTTCCCTGCAGCTGATCGACGGTGTGGACAACCAGGCGCCGGGACTGAACTTTTCCCTGGGTAATTTCCTTGGCTCTTCCGAGCTCGATGTACAGAAAGTAGACCTTATTGTGGGTGCAAGCTCAGCGTTTTATGGTCCGAATGCCTTTAACGGGGTAATCAATATGACAACACGCAATCCATTCAACAGTCCGGGCTTAAGTGTGATGAGCAAGGTAGGAGAGCGAGGCCTGTTCGAATCGGCAATCCGTTATGCGCATGTGTTTAAGAACCGCGACAGCGTAGACATCTTCGCTTTTAAGGTGAACCTCTATTATATGAAGGCCTACGATTGGGAGGCAAACAATTATGATGCGACACCACAATCGGAAGTGGGCAGAGATAACCCTGGCCGTTACGATGCCGTGAACCGTTACGGGGATGAAAATTTCGACCCGAGGGGAAACAATGCAACCTCGAAATCTTCGCGCAGAAACTTCCCGGGATTACTCATCTGGCACCGCGAAGGTTACCAGGAAAAAGACATTGTTGATTACAACACCAAGAACATTAAGATCGGAACGGCGCTTCATTACAAAGTGAACCCGCGCAAGAATACAGAGCTGATCTACGCGTTCAACTTTGGAAACGGTACAACTGTTTACCAGGGAGACAACCGTTACAGCCTGAAAGATATCCTGTTCTTCCAGAACAGGCTGGAGCTGAGAAACGACAAGTTTTTTATCCGCGCATATGCTACCCACGAAGATGCCGGCAATTCGTACGATGCTGTGTTCACCGCGCAGTTGTTGCAGGAGCTTCATAAGCCATCCGGTACCTGGTCCAGCGATTACCAGAATTACTGGGCGACCTATATCCGTCCGAAAGTACAGGCATTGCCAGGCTATCCTTCCGCGCCGGTTTTTCCGAACCCGTTTGATTTCGACGGAGCGGATTCCGTGATGGGGGTGTACCGCGACTCAATTATCAAATGGCATAACGAAGCGTTGTATTACGCGAACCTCGGAACATCACCTACCTCATCATCACCAACAGGCATTACGTATGAAGATAACGTAAACCGTAATGAGGTCCGGGAAGTGATCGCGTTTCTATGATAAGTCGGCCCTGTATCATATCCAGGCGGAACGTAAGTTTAATATCGGCGCCGTAGAATGGATCCTGGGTGGGAACTACCGCTTATATACTCCGAACTCAAGGGGAACGATCTTCAGCGATACTGTTGAAAAGATCACCAATTACGAATACGGTTTTTACACCGGTTTGGAAAGACGTTTCTATAATGAAAAGCTGAAAGTGAACGTGACCGCACGTGTAGATAAGAATGAGAATTTCGACTTCGTGGTTTCACCGGCAGCATCGGCTGTATATACTTATAAAAAAGATAATGTGATCCGGCTGTCATTCTCCTCGGCGATCCGGAACCCTACCATTGCCGACCAGTACCTGTACTTTAACGTAGGCCGGGCGAAGCTGATCGGGAACCTGAAAGGATATGATTCCCTGTTAACGGTGCCGTCGCTCTTTGCTTTCTTTAACTCACAGAACCTCGATACGCTCGAATACTTTAACGTAGACCCTGTTCGCCCGGAAAAAGTAAAATCGGTAGAGCTGGGATACCGCACTACGCTCTGGAATTCTGTCTTTATTGACGGAAGCGCTTACATGAGCCTGTACACCGATTTCCTGGGGTATAAAGTAGGGGTGGATACGTATATTGATACTGCGATCAAGCGTGTGGTTACCGCGCAGACCTACCGCGTGTCGGCGAACTCAAAAGATATGGTGAGCACGTATGGATTTTCGGTAGGCGCTACCTATTTCTTCAAACAGTTCTATTCGCTGACCGGGAATTACTCATGGAACGTACTCGACCTTCGCGGCTCTACGGATCCGATTATACCCGCATTCAATACCCCGGAGCATAAGTTCAATATCGGCATCGGCGGAAGAGATATCGACAGGTACTACGGACCGGTTCATGTGAAGAACTGGAGCTTCAATATTAACTATAAATGGATCCAGGGATTCAACTACGAGGGATCACCACAGTTCACCGGTTATGTGCCAACCTACGATATGGTAGATGCACAGATCAGTAAATCCATACCGAAATTATATTCTACCATTAAGCTGGGGGCATCTAACCTGTTCAACAAAAAAAGATACCAGGTGTATGGCGGCCCTTATGTCGGACGGTTGGCGTATGTATCGGTCATGTTCGATTTCGCCAAAAAATAATTCATCATAATCAGAAAAATTACTATTAACTTTAATACTAAACTATTTAATGCCTCATTTATGAAAAGAAGTCTACGAATTTTGGCTGCTGCCGGCCTAATGACTATCGCCGGGCAAGCATCCGCACAGCGTTACCTTACCAATGTATTTACAGATGTAACGGTGACCTCGAATGTAACCTACGGACAAAATTTTTCTGTGTTAACGGGTTCCCCGGTTCTGCAAGATCTGAAAATGGATTTTTATGAGCCGACCGGCGATACGGAAACCCAAAGACCATTGGTCATCTTCCTGCATACAGGAAGCTTTTTACCTAAAGGCGTGAATCAGTTGCCTACAGGTTCAAAAACAGACAGCGCCGCTGTAGAGATGTGCAAGCAGTTTGCCATGAAAGGATATGCGGTGGCGGCTGTTGCATACCGTACCGGATGGAATCCGCAAGGCGACCAGGATACGCGTACCGGAACGATCCTGAACGCAGTGTACCGCGCCATGCAGGATACCAAGGTAGCTGTACGTTTTTTCCGTAAGGATGCTGCGAATGGCAACACATACAAGATCGACTCGAACAAAGTGGTATTATGCGGACAAGGTTCCGGCGGTTATGTAGCGCTTGCTTATGCCACACTGGACAAAGTTGCGGAAGTACAGCTGGATAAGTTTATTAACCAGACCAATAACACCCCATATGTAAACATGGCGGTAAGCGGCGACTTCGAAGCATACGGAGGAAATCCTGCGTGGAATAAGGCAGACAACCATGTAGGCTATTCTTCAAGGATCAATATGGTATGCAACTTCGGTGGTGCCATGGGCGACTCTTCATGGATGGAAGCGGGTGATGTTCCTATCGTTGGTATCCAGGGCATTAAAGATCCGTTTGCTCCATATACAACCGGTGGTGTATACGTACCGGGAACAACACCTCCGCTGTTCGTAGTGGAAGTAAGCGGTGCACGTGATGTAGCCCGCAGAGCAGACCGCTTAGGAAATAACGATGTATTCAAATCATCTGCATTCAACGATCCGTACACCACTGCAGCCAATACACTGAATGAAGGTATCCCGGCTCTGTTTCCTATTTCAGGTGCAGCAAATGCAAGCGGACCTTGGGAATGGTGGGATCCTTCTGATCAGTTCAGCAACAACGGACTGGCATCTAACCCATTAATGTCTAAAGCAAGAGCCTTATTATTTATCGATACCGTTCAGGGATTTTTCACTCCGAGAATGAACCGTGTACTGTTTGGTAATGTAGGTATGAACAATGTACTTTCTGCGGAAGGTGCCGTGAAGATCTATCCTAACCCGACCAACCAGGATCGTATCAATATCTTCGTTCAGGATCTTGCCGGAAAAGCATACAGCGTAGATGTGTTCGACGCAATGGGAAGAAGAATGATGAGAGAAGAGAACATTCGCCTGTACGATTACAGCATTAACCGTAACGGCTTAAAAGCGGGTGTTTACTTTGTGAAAATTTCAACTGATGGCGGCGCAAGAACAGAGAAAGTAGTTCTGTATTAGTCATTAGAAATCTTATAAATAAAAAAGAGTCCCGGGATTGTCGGGACTCTTTTTTTATGCGTTGATCTCAATGCTTATTCCTCTTCACCGATCAGCTTCTGATCGATCTGCTTGGTGGCTTTCGCGCCCAGCTTCTTCAGCGTTTCCACACGCCCCACGAGATTCCCGCTGCCGGTGCTCAGCTTGCTGTACGCATCGTTGTACGCATCGCGGCTCTTTTCGATCTGGTCGCCTACCTTTTTAAGGTCGGTAATGAAGCCGACGAATTTATCGTATAAAGCGCCAGCCTTGGTGGCAATGTCGATGGCGTTCTTGGTCTGCTGCTCCTGCTTCCAGATAGAGGCTACCGTTTTCAGGGTAGCCAGCAGGGTAGAAGGAGTAACGATCACTACCCTCTTGCTCCAGGCAAAATCGAACAGGTCAATATCGTGCTGAACCGCGATGCTGAAGGAGGATTCGATCGGGACAAACAATAAAACGAAATCGGGAGAGTTGATCCCATACAGATCCTGGTAATTCTTTGCGCTCAGTCCGCTTACGTGATTCTTTAAGGAAAGGATATGCTGCCTGATGGATGCTTCGCGCTCGTTTTCGTCGGCTGCATTCACCAGGCGTTCATATGCAACGAGCGATACTTTCGAGTCGATCACGATATGCTTCTGGTCCGGAAGGTTGATGATCACATCGGGCTGGAAACGGTTGCCGTTCTCGTCGCTCAGGTTCATGCCCTTTCCCTGTAGCGTATAGCCTTCTCCTTCCATCAGCCCGGAGCCTTCGAGTATGCGTTCCAGCACCAGCTCTCCCCAGTTACCCTGTTTCTTGCTGTCGCCTTTTAAAGCAGTGGTCAGGTTATGCGCTTCTTCGCTGATCTGTTTGTTCAGCTTCATCAGCTCTTCGATCGAACCCTTCAGGCTGTTACGTTCCGCCGCTTCAGCCTTGTACGATTTATCTACTTTGTCTTCAAAATCTTTGATCTTTTCCTTCAGCGGATTTAGGATCACATCCAGGTTCGTTTTATTCTGATCGGTAAACTTCTGCGACTTCTCTTCAAGAATTTTATTGGCGATGTTTTCAAATTCAACCGTTAGCTTTTTGTGCAGCTCTTCGAGCTGTTTTTCCTGCTCGTCGATCTTCTGGCGCTGGTTCGAAAAGGTTTCTTCGGCCTTGGCCAAACGGTTGCTGGCAACACTTAATTTTTCACGCTCGGTGAGGAGCTCCTGTTCAATGCGTGCGCGTTCTTCCTTTAAGAGCGACAATACCTGCTCATGCTG
>CALNCF010000160.1 GCA_937875035.1 uncultured Sphingobacteriaceae bacterium
ATTATTATTCGGGCAAAAAATCGGAGCGGGAACTTTCGCTGAGCTATACGCCGGTAGAGCAGGCCATCGGTCATGCGCTGAGCTGGTTCAGGGAAAATCATTATTGTTAAGGAGGATCCTGTCATGTTGCTGGGATCACTTATTTTCATGCTCTATCGGATGAACACACCACGATTTGAACTCATTATCGGGAATAAATTCTTCAGGTACCTTATCAGGGCAGCCGTGCTGTACCTGTTCAGCGTGGTCTTTAAATCCTTCGACCTTTCGTTCCCGGAAGGCGATAGCTCCCTGCTCTTCCGCGACCAGGCCTTCAGCCTGATGTTCGTTGGCTACGGGCTTGTTGCCTGGGCGGGCGCCATCCGCCTGTCGAAATATATCGAACGCAAGGTGTTCAACAAGAATGTCGGCGGTAAGCTGATCGTGCTGTGCGCCGCGCTGCTGCTCTATGGATTGTTCACGGCTTTCTTCTTTGGTTTCAGCTATTCGGTGTTCGATATCTTTTTATTCAGGAGATATGAGGCCTGGGATAGCTTTATCCGTTTCAGCTATGACCTGAACTTTGGCGCGTTTTTATTTTACCTGCTGATCCTGGCGTATAACGGGGTGGTGTTCTATTATAAGAACTGGAAGGAATCGCAGCTTCATGCCGAGCGCCTGATGCGTGAGAATATCCAGTCGCGCTACGATGTGCTGAAGAGCCAGATCGATCCGCATTTCTTTTTTAATTCGCTCAGTGTGCTCACCAACCTGGTGTATAAAAGTCCCGATCTTTCGGCTGAGTACATTACACAGCTGGCGAAGAGCTACCGTTATATCCTGGATAAGAAGCTGGAGAATGTGGTGTCTATCCAGACCGAGCTGGAATTCCTGGAGTCGTATTCTTTCCTGATCCGCATCCGTCACCAGAGCAGCATCGAGTTCGATATCCGGATCAGCGAGCAGACCCGGAGCGCGGGTATGGTGCCCCCGGCCACGCTGCAGATGCTGGTAGAGAACGCGGTGAAGCACAACCGTTTTTCGGCGAACGATCCCCTGCGTATCTGTATCCGGGAGGAAGAGGATCACCTGCTGGTGACCAACGACCTGCGGAAGCGTTTGTCGAGGCAGCATTCCATCGGGCTGGGGCTCGATAATATCAGCAAGCGCTATGAGCTGACCAGCGACAAGCGCATCAGCATTACCGAAACCGGGGAACAGTTCATGGTCAAACTCCCTATTATATATCACTATGAAGATTATCATATTCGAGGATGAAAAACATAATGCCGAACGGCTCATCCAGCTCTTGCAGAAATGCCTGCCGGCGCTGGAAGTCATGGCGATCATCGAGTCGGTGGAAGAAGGCCTGAAATGGTTCAGGAGCGGTGCGCCGCAGGCCGACCTCGTGTTCATGGATATCCAGCTTTCGGATGGGAATTGTTTTGAGTTGTTCGAGCAGCAGGAGATCGCGGTGCCGGTGATCTTCACCACGGCATACGACAGTTTCGCGCTCCAGGCTTTCAAGGTGTACAGCGTGGATTACCTGATGAAGCCCATCGACCTGAAAGACCTGAAACGGGCCCTGGAGAAGTACGAATATTTTAAGGTTCCGCAGAACTCCGCGATGAATATTTCGAAGATCGCCGAGGAATTTTCCAAGCGGGAGAATACGCGTTTCCTGGGCAAGGTGAACAACCAGCTGATCTATGTGAAAGCCCGGGATATTGCGCACATCCATTTCGCGGAGGGGCTCACCTGGGCTACGACCATGAACGAGCAACGGATCCCGCTCGATTACTCGCTCGACCAGATCGAGAAGATGCTGGATAAGAACCTGTTCTTCCGCATCAACCGTAAGCTCATTATCCATATCGACGCGATCAGGAAGATCACAACCTATTATAACAGCCGGCTGATCGTGCAGCTTTCACCGGGCATTGAGATCGACGCGATCATCAGCCGGGAACGTGTAACGGGCTTCAAAGCCTGGCTCGAAGGGCAGGTCATCGCTTCCTGATCGAACTCCCAGCTTTTCATTTTTAAATAAAAAGCCCGGCATATGCGCAGGACTTTGATCGTAGGGGAGAAGCAGCTGTATTACATCTTTGGCATTTTGCTCATGTCCATATGCAGCACGTTCCAGCGGTGCCCGTCGGGGTCGCAGAACCCGCAGCCGTACATCCAGCCCTGCGATTCTCCGGGCGGCGCGAATACAGTACCCCCGGCTTCTGTTGCCTTGCGCGCGAGCTCATCCACTTCTTCTCGGCTTTCCGCATCGATGGATATTAGCATTTCCGTTCCTTTCCGGGTATCGGAGATGGAGTGTTGGGTGAAGCCCTGGAACACCTGCTCACTGAAGAGCATTACGACGACTTTGCCAGTGCCGATGAGCATGGTTGCGGATACTTCGCTGTTGGCATCCCGTTCGCTGAACGCGAAACCCAGCGTGGTAAAAAATGCTTTCGACCTGCGGATATCCTTTACCGGCAGGTTGATCCAGATTTCTTTTGTCATGGTGCGTGTTTTTAGTCCAATATTTATCCCTTTTGTCTCATACAAGATCGTGTTTTATGACGATACTCCGGGGATGATGATCTGAAAAAGTACAGGGAGTAATGGTTCCTGCAAATGCATTCGGGCGGCAATTTTATGGATTTTTTAACCTGGCGGGGAGGAGGGGAGGGAATGCAGGCTGGGCAATAGTTTATGCCAGCCTTTGAGTGTAAGGGTTATTTCGCGAGGGCCTTGCTGAAATCGGTGAAGGTCTTGCCATCATAGCGGGAAAGACCGCCTTCGCGGCTGCCGAACCAGAGGTTCCCGTCGCGGTCTTCGCTGACCGAGTACACATAATTGCTGCTGAGCCCGTCTTCTGTGGTAAAGCGGGTTATGCGTATTCCGTTATATTGATATACACCGCCTCCGTCTGTGCTGAACCAGATGTTCCCTTTCCGGTCTTCGGTAATGCCGGATACAAAACGGTTGTCCAGCTGATGGTTCAGGGGGAATGGGGTAAGGGCTGTTCCCTCTAAACGATAAACGCCGGTACGCCCGGCGCTGAACCAGATCGTACCGGACCTGTCTTCGAGGATCAGCTGGTGAGAGGGCACATCTGTTGGTCTGAGCACGAAATTATCCGGGAGCTTCTTCGTGGCAAAATGCGTAAAAGAAGTTCCGTCGTAACGGTAAAGTTCGGCACTCCCTGTGCCGAACCATATATTTCCTTTACGGTCCTCCCGGATCGACTGGATGCACATATCGAGCCCATCCTTTTCCGAAAAGTGGGTAAAGCTTTTTCCGTCATAGCGATAGCTGCCATACGCCTGGGTACCAAACCAGATATTTCCTTCCTGGTCCTGTGTGATGCTGAGGATGGTCATGGGATTTAGAGGCGGTCTTTCGCTTCCGTAGCTGGTGGAGAAATACCGCATGGAAAAATTACCCAGGTCGGATGTGGGGATGGGGAGGGCCAGGCCTGTGAACGATTTTCCGTCGTAGCGGCTGATGCCTTTCCCGGTGCCCAGCCAAAGGTTGCCGGCTTTGTCTTCCAGCATGGAATAAATGCGATTGTCGCGCAGCCCGTCGCTTTCTGTAAAATGGGTGAATGTTTTTCCATCGTAACGGTAGAGACCGTTCCAGGTGCCGAACCAATGTTTTCCCTCGCAGTCCTGCAGGCTGCAATGAACAATGTCTGTATTATTGTACCCACGGGCAGCGGCTTGTTTTACCGGCTGGCTGGTTGCCGACGCGGGTGCCTGGCTTTGTCCGTCGGAG
>CALNCF010000161.1 GCA_937875035.1 uncultured Sphingobacteriaceae bacterium
ATATAGTATAATATAAATATAAAATAATATAGTTTATTTTTGATACCACATTGCGTGACGGCGAACAAACCATTGGGGTTAACTTCAGTATTGATGAAAAAGTAGCGATTGCCAACGCAGAAAAAGCTTTTCTTGAAAATAATTTTCAATTGCTCGCCGCCAGATTCCAGGTGAATGCAGCAGAAGCTGCGGTGTTACAGGCCAGGCTTTGGGATAATCCGGTGCTGAGTATCGACCAGGGCGCCTATAACCAGGCGACCGGGAAATGGTTCGATGCCAGCAGGACCGGGCAAACCACCGTTGCCGTTGAGCAAGTGTTTTCTTTAGCCGGGAAACGGAATAAACGGGTAGCCCTCGGGAAGATCAACGCGGGCATCGCGCAAAACCAGTTCTACGACCTGATGCGTACCCTGCGCTATGAATTGCATACCTCTTTTTTCAGCCTGTATTTCCTTCGCCAGTCGATCGCGGTATATGACCAGGAGATCCAGTCCCTGCGCTCACTGATCGAAGGGTATAAGATCCAGTACGAAAACGGCAATATCCCCTTTAAAGAGCTGGCCCGCCTGCGTTCCCTCAAGTTCAACATGGAGAACGAACGCCTGGAGCTTTTGAAACGTGCTGCCGAAAATCAGAATACACTTATACTGCTGACGGGCGATAAGCAAGGCCGCCCGGTGAAGCCCATTGCCGAAACATCTTTCCTGGATAAGATCGACATGAACAGCCTCCGGTATGGTGCGCTGGTCGATACCGGCCTGAGCTGCCGCTACGATCTGCAGATCGCGGCCTCGAAAGTACAGCTCAGCCAGGCGAATCTTTCCCTGCAAAAATCGCTGCGTATGCCCGACCTCACGATCGGTGGTACCTGGGACCGCCAGGGAAGCTATATCGAGAATTATAATTCGGTAACCCTCGGGCTCAGCATCCCGCTATGGGACCGTAACCAGGGGAATATCAAGGCTGCGAAGTTCACGCTCGACGAAAGCAGGGTACAGCAGTCGCAGGCAGAGCTGGAAGTGCGTAACGACATCAGCAAAGCCTATACACAATTGATGGAAGCGGAGAAGGTGTACACTTCCGCGTCTAAATATTTCATGAACGATGATTATGAAAAGCTGATCGACGGCATTGTAAAAGGCTATAAGAACAAGACGATCAACCTGCTTGAATTTATCGACTATTACGAAACCTATAAGAATTCCAAAACAGAGATGAACCTCTTGCTGATCAACCGGCTGGAGGCGATGGAGTACCTGAATTTCGTAACCGGTAAAAATTGGTTTAACTATTAATATTTCACACACCATGAACATAAAACATATTCTGATTTTCATACTGGCGGGCTCTTCCCTGGTATCGTGCAGCAGGCAGAAAGAAGAAGCGCCGGAAGACCCTAAGAGCTTTGTGATGACGGATTCGATGGCCAGGATGATCACGCTCGACACCGTAGTGATCCGCAAGGTGCAGAGTGAGCTGAAGCTGACCGGAAAGATCTCGTTCAACGAGGAAAAAGTGATCCGGATCTATCCCCTCGTAACGGGTACCGTACGTGAAGTAAAGATCGAGCTGGGCGATTATGTGCAGAAAGGACAGACCCTCGCGGTGATCCAGAGCGCGGAGGTGGCAGGCCTGGAGCAGGAGCGGATCGGGGCAGAGGGCGCTGTGCTGGTTGCCAAAAAGAACCTCGATGCGACCAACGATATGTACACTGCGGGCATCAGCTCGGCTAAGGATATGATCATCGCCCAGAAAGAGTA
>CALNCF010000162.1 GCA_937875035.1 uncultured Sphingobacteriaceae bacterium
GAATTGACAGGCATAAGAACGTACTTTCTCCTTGTGGCACGACGCCGCTGCCACGTGTGCATTAGAATTGTAAGAATCTCGATTCACAGTTGGCATGGTGACCATATAAGCCTGAAAAAATATTTTACCAGTTAGATGAGCATTTAGATAGTATCTACGACAAAACAATTTTATACCTCAGCCACCCCACAAAAGGCTTAACGTATTAAGCAGCGCCTTGTTTGTGGTGAAGATAAAAGTAATGGCCTTGGGCCGCTGGCTGGAGATCTTAAAGGCGGTATAACCCGAAGAGGTCATGGAGGCGATCCCTACCGCGTTGTTCTGTTCTGCGAGGATACAGGCGGAGTAGCATACCGAATCGGAAAGGAAGCTCTTCGACTTACGGTTCGGCGGGGTAAGCGGACCGAATTTATAGGTAGACCGTTCTACTTTGGAGATGATCTGCTGCATGCTGCGCACCACTTCTACCGGGAAGCTGCCCACGGAGGTTTCCCCGCTCAGCATCACGGCATCGGCGCCGTCGAGTACTGAATTAGCCACATCATTCACTTCTGCACGGGTCGGGCGCGGGTTCGTGATCATGCTTTCCATCATCTGCGTAGCAATGATCACCGGCTTGGAGGCAACGATACACTTCTGAACGATCATCTTCTGGATCACTGGCACATCTTCCATCGGGCATTCCACGCCGAGATCTCCGCGGGCTACCATCACCCCATCCGTTTGGGCAATAATACCATCAATATTTTTCAGGGCTTCGGGCTTTTCGATCTTGGCAATGACACGTGCTGTTGAGTTCCGGCTGCGGATGATCTCTTTCAGCTCCGTAATGTCGCTGATCTCGCGAACGAACGACAAGCCGATCCATTCGATATCCTGCTTCAGGATAAAATCCAGGTCACGCAGGTCTTTTTCGGTCAGGCTCGGGATCGTTACTTTGGTATCCGGTAGGTTCACTCCTTTGTTGGAAGAAATAATGCCCCCATAGATCACCTTAGCCGTCACCTCGTCTTCACCATTCGTAGACAGGATCTTAAACTGCAGCTTTCCGTCGTCGAGCAGGATGGTTTCACCCTTTTTCACATCTTTCGGGAAATGGGTATAGTTGATGTATAATGTACGGGCATTCCCGATCTGCGCTTTCGTGGTGATCGTGATCTCCTGTCCCTTTTTCAGGAATACCCCGTTGTTCTCTACTTCACCGATCCGGATCTTAGGCCCTTGCAGGTCGGCCAGGATACCGATATGAGTGTTATATTTTTCGTTGATCTCGCGGATCGTCCGGATTGTTTTCAGGTGCTCTTCATGCTTGCCGTGCGAAAAGTTGATCCGGCAGATGTCCACTCCCTCTTTAATCATCTTGATCAATACCTCTTTAGGGGTACTTACCGGCCCTAACGTCGCCACTATCTTTGTCCGGTTATGATTAATCGTCATTTTCATAATTAGTATGTATTTTAAAATTACATAGATCGGGATCTATGTTAAACAGGATGTTACATGAACAATAAGTTCTCTTTCGATTTTAATGATTCCGCATCGATCAGGTAAGCCGCCTGCACATCCGACAGCCTGTTGATCAGCTGGACCAGCTTCTTTTCTTCGGCATGGCTCAGTCGCTGGTTGGCCACCAGGATGAAGTCGGTTTCCTTGTTCTCGGGAATAAACAGTCCCGCGGTTCCTTTATTCGAAACGAGGTAAAACTCTGTTTCCAGGTTCTCAAAGGTATGATGATAACAGGAGAAATAAGAAGCTGATCCGTTTTCCAGCAGGAGCTCCAGGTCGTCCTGGCGGGAAAACTCCAGCTCCAGCGCATGATTAATGAACCAGCATAAACGGTAATCTTTCAGTTGGGAAGAGATACCGATGACGCTAAAATCGAAATCGTATTCTATCCGCAGTATTTTTTTACTCAATTTATCTTATAATTTATTTGTCAAAATTACAAAAAAAGCCTACTATTGATCGTTAAAATCGATTATAATAAGCCTAACCGCATTCAAAAAATAAAAGTTTGATTATTTGTTATAATATTTTTTTCTTTGCACAGAATTATTAAAACCTCTAAATTTTAAAACTATGTCAGATATTGCATCAAGAGTAAAGGCAATTATTGTTGAAAAGTTAGGTGTAGACGAAAGCGAAGTTACACCAGAAGCAAGCTTCACTAACGATCTGGGTGCCGATTCACTGGACACAGTTGAATTGATCATGGAATTTGAAAAAGAATTCAACATCGCAATACCTGATGAACAGGCTGAAACGATTGGTACTGTAGGTCAGGCTGTTTCTTACTTGGAAAAAAACGTTAAGTAATCAATCTCAGTTCTTTAGATGGAATTAAAAAGAGTAGTAGTTACTGGTATTGGCGCATTAACCCCAATTGGCAACAATGTTCAGGAATATTGGACAAACTTGATCAATGGGGTTAGTGGAGCCGACTATATTACTCGTTTTGACGCGTCGAAGTTTAAGACCCAATTCGCCTGTGAAGTGAAAAACTTCCGCCCGGAAGATTTCATGGACCGTAAAGAGGCAAGGAAACTGGACCCCTTCGTTCAATACGCGTTAGTATCTGTTGATGAGGCGATCAAAGACTCAGGTGTAGACTTTTCTCAAACCGATGTTGACCGTTGCGGCGTGATCTGGGGTTCGGGAATCGGCGGACTTCGTACTTTAGTGGACGAAGTGGTCGAGTTTAACAAAGGTGATGGTACGCCACGTTTTAATCCTTTCTTCATCCCCAAGATGATTATCGATATCGCCGCCGGGCAGATATCTATTAAATATGGCCTTCGCGGGCCGAACTTCGCAGTAGTTTCCGCCTGTGCAACCTCTACCAATGCTATTATTGACGCGTTCAACTATATCCGCCTGAACAAATCGGATATTATTGTAACCGGTGGCTCGGAGGCTGTGGTAAACGAAGCTGCTATCGGAGGCTTCAATGCCATGCATGCCCTTTCTACCCGTAACGATGATCCTAAATCTGCTTCCCGTCCTTTCGACGTGGACAGGGATGGCTTCGTACTGGGAGAAGGATCGGGTGCGCTGATCCTCGAAGAATATGAACATGCCAAACGCAGAGGTGCAAAGATCTATGCGGAGCTGGTAGGTGGCGGGATGTCTGCCGATGCGAACCATATTACGGCCCCACACCCGGATGGGTTAGGTGCAAGAAACGTAATGAGGAATGCGATGGAAGATGCTAACCTGAAACCCGGAGACATTGATTATATCAATGTTCACGGAACATCTACCCCACTGGGCGATATCAGTGAAGCGAAAGCGATCATCAACCTGTTCGGTGATGATGCCTTCAACCTGAATATCAGCTCTACGAAATCAATGACAGGTCACCTGTTAGGTGCGGCAGGCGCTATTGAAGCGATCGCATGTATCCTTTCGGTGAAAAACGGGATCATTCCGCCAACGATCAATCACTTTAATGATGATCCGCAGTTTGATACACGCCTGAACCTGACCTTTAACAAGGCGCAGCATCGTGAAGTTCGTGCGGCATTAAGCAATACATTCGGTTTCGGTGGTCACAACGCTTCAGTGATCTTCAAGAAGATTGACTAATCTTTTGAGCGCATATACCCCCATTTCTGTAGTATTCCCATTTTTTAAGATAAGTATAAGAAGCCTATGCCTTTACGCTTCCTGAATTTATATTTTTCTGAGCACAAGAAACTCGCCCGTTCATTAAAGAATATGCTGGGATATATTCCCGGGAACCTCGCCCTGTATAAGCTCGCGCTGCGACATAAGTCGGTAGCCAGCGACGTTAAAAAAGGAGTCAAGAACAGCAATGAACGCCTCGAATTCCTGGGTGACGCGATCCTCGGATCGGTGATCGCCGAAGTGCTCTTCAAGAAATTCCCGTTCAAGGATGAAGGCTTCCTGACCGAGATGCGATCGAAGATCGTAAACCGCACCCATCTCAACCAGCTTTCCAAAAAATTAGGCATCGGCGACCTTATAGACTATAATGTCCGGATCACCAACCAGCAGAACAAGAACAGCTCCCTCTTCGGTGACGCGTTCGAAGCCATGATCGGAGCCATTTACCTGGACAAGGGGTACGAATTTACCCGTAAGCTCATCATTCACCGCATACTGGCCCCGTTTGTCGATATCGATCACCTGGAACAAACCGAATCCAATTTTAAAAGTAAATTGCTGGAGTGGGCACAGCGCGAGGGTAAGGAAGTGAGCTTCGAAGTGATCGCCGATGTAGCCAGCGAAAACTCCCGCCTGTTTACCGTGCGTGTACTGGTAAGCGGAGAGGAAATGGGACAGGGGCAGGACTACAGCAAGAAGAACGCGGAGAAAAACGCCGCTGAAAAAGCCTGCAGCACCTTAAATATCGTATCGTGAGATTAATCAGAAAACTGTTCGGGGCAGTATTCCTGCTCTACGGACTGGTCATGTTTTTCGGGGTGATGCTGCTGGTCTTTCCTTTCATCATCCTGAGCTCGTTCATCGGTGGCAAAGCCGGGGCGCGTATCTCTTTCTTCTTCCTGCGTACCTGGTCTTTCCTGATCATGCTGCTTTGTGTGTACCCGATCATTATCCGGAGAAATAAAAAAGTAGATCCGAAGAAATCGTATATCTACGTATCCAACCATAACTCTTATCTCGATTCTCCTTCTGTCGTTCTCGCTATTCCCAGTGTATTCAAGCCCCTGGGGAAGATCGAAATGACGAAGATCCCTGTATTCGGAAGCATCTATAAACGGGTCGTGGTGCTTATCGACCGGAGCAGCAAGGAGAGTCGCGCGCAGAGCGTGGAGAATCTTAAGACCGCCTTGTACGGAGGCACATCCATCCTCATCTTCCCCGAAGGGACCATGAACACGGATGAAGAGCTTCCGGTAAAGGAGTTTTATGACGGGGCTTTCCGCATCGCGATAGAAACCCAGACGCCCATTGCTCCTTTCGTTATCATTAATGCCCGCAAGCTGCTCCCGCGCAAGCGCCCCTTACTGATCCGTCCCGGCCTGGTACGCGTATACTTTGCTGACCCTGTAACGGTAGAGGGCTATACCCAGGAGCAATTACCCGAGCTGAAAGAAAAGGTGCATGAGGTGATGCGTCAGCTCATCCTGCAACATCAAAACTAAACATCCAGAAATGATCTATACCATAGCTTAACGGCTAAGGCTTCTTACCCATACCATGTCGAAAACTCTCCGCGTTCACCTTGCCCTCTTCCTCGTTTCATTTATCTACGCCGGTACATTTACCATTGCCAAAGAAGTGATGCCGGTGTTTGTCAAGCCGATGGGACTGATCGTGATCCGTGTATGGGGAGCCACGGCCCTGCTCTGGCTGACGCATGCGCTGTTCGTGCGGGAACGTATCCGCGACAGGAAAGACTATTTTACATTGATCAAGTGCTCCTTTTTCGGAGTAGCGGCCAATATGCTTTTATTCTTTAAAGGACTGGCCATTACTACTCCCATCAACGGTGCTATCCTGATGGTGTGCTCACCCCTGTTCGTGGGTATCTTCGCTTTCTTCATACTGAAAGAAAAGGTAACCGCCAACAAGATCGCCGGGCTGGTGCTCGGCCTGCTGGGCGCGGCCCTGCTCCTGCTCGGACCCACTCTTTCCTTCAGCTCTCAAACACTGCAGGGCGATATCATGGTGATGCTGAACGCGATCATCTATTCTTATTACCTGATCATTGCCAAACCCTTGCTGCATAAATATTCACCCCTGACCGTGATCAAATGGACCTTTCTTTTCGGTGGTATCCTAGTCCTGCCCTTCGGCCTGCCAGAATTACAAGGGGTACAATGGGCGCAGATGCCAGTCAATATCTGGTGGTGCATAGTGTATCTGGTGGCAGGGGCTACGTTCCTGACCTACCTGCTTAACGGCTGGGCGTTACGCCATGCAAATTCCTCGTTGGTAGGGGCTTATATCTACCTGCAGCCTATCCTGGCCAGTGTGATTGCCATTACATTGGGCAAGGATGAATTAACGCCCGCCAAGGTGCTGTTTTCCGCCATGATCTTTGTAGGAGTTTACCTGGTCAGCCTGCCCCGGTTCCCTTTGCTGCGCGACAAAAAGTAACCTGCCGCCTGCCCGAATAAAGCACCGAGCATATAATTTCATATCTTTGCCTTCCTAATCAATCAAGTATGCTGAAATCAATGACCGGTTACGGGATTGCCGTTACCGAATTCCAAAACAGCAAGATCAGTGTTGAGATCAAATCGCTCAACAGTAAATTCCTGGAGCTGCTTCTTAAGCTTCCAAAGAATTTCTCCGAGAAAGAAAGCTTCATCCGTAACGAATGCTCCAGGCGTATTGAACGCGGCAAAGCAAACGTGACCATCAGCATTGAACGAACAGGAGCCGAAACCCAGAAGATCGAGAACCTGAATGCCCCTCTGCTGAAAAGCTATTACCATCACCTTAAACAGATCGCGACAGAGCTGGGAGAGAACCAGTCGGATATTTTCCGCCAGGCATTACAGATCCCCGATGTATGGAACGTGCAGCAGGGAAGTGTGAATGAAGAAGAATGGGATGCTGTCAACCGTACGTTCGATGAGGCGATTAAGAACTTCGACCGTTTCCGTTCAGACGAGGGCAGCACTCTTTCGGCAGACCTGAAGCATCGCATTGAGCTGATCCTTGCCGCGATACCGGAAGTAGAGAAATTTGAGCCGACCCGCGTCGGCGTGCTCCGCGAAAAGCTCGATACCCTGCTTAAAGATGCCGTAGGCACAGAGCAGGTAGACCAGAACAGGCTGGAGCAGGAGCTGATCTATTATGTAGAGAAGTTTGATATGACCGAAGAAAAGATCCGTTTGAAAAGCCACTGCGATTATTTCCTTTCCGTAATGAAAGAGAAAGAAGCCAATGGCAAGAAGCTCGGCTTCATTTCACAGGAGATCGGACGGGAAGTGAACACCATGGGCTCCAAGGCGAATGACGCGAACATACAAAAGATCGTAGTGGGCATGAAGGATGAGCTGGAAAAGATCAAGGAACAGCTGCTGAACATTTTATAATTATTCATGATGAATGCGTGTGCCGAAAAGCGCGCGAATGTTTCCAACAACTTTATGATACAGGGTAAACTCATTATATTCTCAGCGCCTTCCGGGGCAGGTAAAACAACCATTGTGAAGCACCTGCTTAAAACCTTCCCGCAGCTAAGCTTTTCTATCTCCGCGACCACACGTCCGCTTCGGGGCGACGAGGTCCATAAAAAGGATTATTACTTTATCAGCAAGGAAGAGTTTCTTCACAAGGTCGCCAAGCATGAGTTCGTAGAATTCGAAGAAGTATATTCAGGAACATTTTACGGAACACTGAAATCGGAGATCCAACGGATCTGGAATGAAGGCAAGCATGTGATCTTCGACCTGGATGTGGAAGGCGGCCTGCGCCTGAAGAAGAAGTACGGGGCGCATGCCATTGCGGTATTCGTTCAGCCCCCTTCCATCGATGTGCTGATCGAACGCCTGCGCGGACGTGGCACCGACAATGAAGACCGTTTATCGGAACGTATCGAAAAGGCGGAGAAAGAATTGAGCTACGCGCCGCAGTTCGATTATATCCTGAAGAACCACGATCTGCAGACCGCCTGCCGGGAAGCAGAAGAAATGGTTTCCAATTTCCTGAACAGTCATTAATATCCAGGCTATGCCTGCCAAAGGTTAAGCAAATGAAGATCGGTTTATTTTTCGGTTCCTATAATCCCATTCATACCGGCCACCTGATCATAGCGAATTACATGGCCAATTATACTTCACTGAACGAAGTATGGCTCGTGGTATCCCCGCACAATCCCCTGAAATCAAAATCAGACCTGATCAACACCTACGACCGGCTGGAGATGGCCCGGCTTGCCACGGAACAAAGCACCCGCATCAGGGTATCCGATATTGAGCTGAAGCTTCCGCAGCCTTCATACACTATCGATACGCTTACCCACCTTAAAGAGCGCTACCCTGAACACGAGTTCATCCTGATCATGGGTTCGGATAACCTGAACACCCTGAAAAAGTGGAAGAACTATGAGCTGATCCTGCGCGATTACGAAGTGATCGTATACCCGCGCCCGGGAGAAATTACCGGCGAGTTCCGCGATCATCCGAAGATTACGATTACCGATACCCCGCAGATGGAGCTGTCGGCTACCTTTATCCGCAAGGCTATTAAAGAAAAAAAGAATGTCGATTATTTTATCGACGAAAGGGTGAGGGATTTTATCGAAAGCAAGGGTCTCTACCGGTAAGCTATTTCAGCCTTAGCTTCTCTCCCAGGTAAAGCGAATGATCGGACTTGCCGTTCAGGCGTTTCAGATCGTCTATGCTCAGGTTATATTTTTTAGAGATGGAGTACATGGTATCTCCTTTTTGTACGGTATAATAGGACGCTGAATCCACAGCCGGTATTGCCTTTTTCTCTTCCCTTTCTTTGGGCTCTTTCGCCTTTTGTTTCTCTGCCTTCTCTTCCATACGGATCCTTTTCTTTGCCGTGCGCTTATCGTAATCGTCGAGGTCGTATTTTTCGATCAGGCTGATCAGCAATTGCGGGTAGTTAGGGTTGGTCGCGTAGCCTGCTGTTTTCAGTCCGTAAGCCCAGCCTTTATAATCAGTCGCGTCGAGAGCGAACAATGACTTGTAGCGGTCGCGCTTCGCCAGGAACTCGGAGTGATCACGGTACGACTGCTCCACTTTACGGTAACGGCGAAAGCACTCATCCTTGTGGTCGTCATCCTCTTTCATGCTCCGCCCGTTCCAGTCGGAAGTGCATTTGATCCCGAAATGATTCTTCGCTTTCTTCGCCAGCCGGCTTTCACCATTCCCCGATTCCAGGATGCCCTGCGCAAGGGTAATGCTTGCCGGAACGCCGGTACGTTTCATTTCCTTCACGGCGATCTTCCGGTATTTCTTTACATAAGCTTCCGTTACATCCGCGTGAGAAGAACCGGGTGTAAGCAACAAGCACATCAGCAGGAAGAAAAAGCCTCTCATTATCGTATGCGTAATTTTTGTCCGGGCTTGATCATCGTACCCCGCAGGTGATTCTTCGCGCGGATCGCATTTACATTGGTGCGATGTTTCTTCGCGATGGTGTACAACGATTCTCCGGATCTGACCTTATGATAAACGGGCGCAGGCACAACTTGTTGTACCGGCTGTACCTTTACAAGGGTTTGTAAGGAATCGTTCCGCAGGGAATCTCCGGGAAGCATTATTACCTGCACAACGTACTGGTGCAGGTTGTAACGTTCGATGGTACGCAAGAGGTGCGAAGCGTAATGCTTGCTGGCTGCGTAGCCGGAACGCTGCAACCCGTATGCCCATTTCTTATAGGCCGCCGGACCATACTGAAAAAGGAACGCGTATTTTTTGTTGTTGGAAAGAAAACGTGAACGGTCGGCATAGGCATCTTCTACCGACTCATATTTGCGGAAACAGCTGTTCCGTTTATTATTATTGCGGTGAAAACGACCGCCGCTCCAGTTCGCTGTACATTTCACCCCGAAATGGTTATTGGCTTTTAAAGCCAGCTGGCTCTTACCGTTAGCCGATTCGTGCAAGGCCTGCGCAAGCGTAATGCTGGCCGGGATCCCGGTCTTGTTCATTTCCGAGATTGCGAGGTCCTTGTATTGTTCAATATAGCTCAGCGCGTCGGGGTTGGCGCTCTGCGCCATTAATACCTGCGAACTGAACATCCATAAAAAAATGAGGAGCCATCTCTTCATCGTGTACGCTTATTTTTTACGGGCGATCAGGAGCCCGTCCCTGATCGGAAATAACACATTTTCTACCCGCTCATCTTCCTGTACCTTACGGTTAAAGTCGAGGATGGCGCGGGTATCCTTATCTATCTTTATATTTTCTGCAGCCACCTTACCGCTCCACAGCACATTGTCTGCGATCATATAGCCCCCGGATCTGATCTTATCGAATACGAGATCATAATAACGGGCATAATTCTCTTTATCCGCATCGATAAAAACAATGTCGAACTGCTGCCCGATCTGCGGGATCAGGTCGAGCGCATTGCCCAAACGGTAATCGATCTGTTCCTTATATGCCGAACGGTTGAAATAGCTGCGTACCATTTCTTCCAGCTCTTCATTGATATCGAGGGTGATCAGGGTTCCATTTTTCCGGAGCCCTTCCGCCAGGCATAAGGCCGAATAGCCGGTATAGGTGCCGATCTCGAGGATATGTTCCGGCCTGATCATCTTACTCAGCATGCTAAGCACACGCCCCTGGAAATGCCCGGAGATCATCCTTGGCATTAATACTTTCAGGTGTGTTTCGCGATCAAGCGCCTGCAGCAATTCCGGTTCTGCATCGGTATGCTCTTCTATATAGCTCGCCAGCCGTGGTTCTAAAAATTCCATCAGTTCTCAGGTATAAAAGTTAATGAGCTCAGGTAGTCGGGCACCAGGATCTCATTGCAGATCTCCAATAATTGGCCGGCCGATACGGCATTTATTTTCCGGTAGATCTCTTCCAGCGAATCGGAAGTGCCATGATCCAGGATACTTTTCGCAATGGAGATGATCACCGATAAGCGGCTTTCTTCCGACAGGGAGATCTGGCCGATCAGCTTCTGCTTGGCCTGGTGCAGCGCCATGGTACCCAGCTTATTCTCGCGTAGGGTTTTCAGCTCTTTCATCACCAGCGCCATGCACTTATCCATCTTACCCTTATCGGTACCCATATAAATGGAGAACAGGCCCGTATCGGTCATCGGTGTATAGTTCGATTCAATCGTATAGCAGATACCGTGCTTCTCACGGATCTCCAGGTTCAGCCGCGAGCTCATACCGGGACCGCCCAGGTAGTTATTCAGCAGGAGCATGGCGGTCTTCTTCTCATCCGAAAGGTGATAGCAACGGGAGCCGATCATGGCATGCGACTGATAAATAGGCTTCGGCACACGCAGGCTTTTTACCTGGTAAGGATTCACTGCGATGCGTGTGCGTTCCGAATTATTCACCGGCACATTCCCGAAATATTTTTCAGCCATCTTCATCACCTTCTTCCATTCGAAGCTTCCATATACGGCCAGGATGATCTCCGATGTTTTATAGTTTTCCGCGATATACCCGAAAATATCCTCGCGCGACAAACGCTTCACCGACTCCTCGGTTCCGAGGATGTTGTTCCCCAGCGTATGCCCGGCAAATATGAGCTCTTCGAAATCATCCTGGATACTTTCTTCCGGAAGATCCTTATACGAATCGATCTCATCGAGGATCACGCTTTTCTCTTTTTCCAGCTCGGCTTGCGGAAAACGGGAATGAAAAGTAATATCAGCGAGGAGCTCTACCGCACGTTCCAGGTGCTGATCGAGAAAGGATGCATGCACACAGGTCTGCTCCTTGGTAGTGTAAGCGTTGATCTCTCCGCCTACCACTTCCATACGGTTCAGCAGGTGATACGTATTCCGTTTTTCCGTACCCTTAAATAACAGGTGTTCGATAAAATGCGCAAGCCCTTCTTTACCCTCCCGTTCATCGCGGGAGCCGCTGTTGATGACCACGCAACAATGTGCTATATTCGTCGACGACTGCTGTTTATGTAGAACCCGGATGCCGTTAGGCAGCGTGCTGAGTTGATATTCCATTTCGTTTGCAAAAATACATCATTTATCCTCAATAGCTTATGATTCACCTGAAAGATAAAAGCTTTGTTCCTTTTCTGCCCTTTGAAGAGATCATCACACAGATCCGTAAGCTGGCCGCGAAGATCGAAGCCGATTATGCCGGCAGAGCGCCTGTATTTATCCCGGTGCTGAACGGCTCGTTTTTATTTACTGCGGATCTTTTGAAAGAGGTTAATCTTCCCCTGGAGATCGCTTTCATGAAGCTGAGCTCTTATGAAGGCACTCATTCCAGCGGACAGATCTCAATCGATCTCGACCTCCGGCTTGACATCGCGGGGCGCGATGTGATCATCTTAGAAGACATCATCGATACCGGGACCACGCTTCACTTTCTTTTACAGCATTTACAGAATAAAGGGGCAGCTTCTGTTAAAACAGCCAGCCTTCTTTTTAAGCCTGCGGCATTACAGTATCCCGTACCGCCGGATTACTGCTGTTTCGAGATCGAAAATAAATTCGTAGTGGGTTACGGGCTCGATTATGACGGGCTCGGCAGGAACCTGCGCGACATCTACCAGCTGGCTTAAAAAACAAAAGCAGGCATTTTCAGGCGCCTGCTTTTCTGTTTTATAGCATGATCTCTTCTTCCTTGGAGTTGAAAAAATGGAACTCCAGGTATTGGTAGGAATTCACCGCTTTTATCTTGACCCATTTCCGGTATTTGAGATACCATTTGATCTGTTGGGAGATCCATCCTTTTTTCAGGAAGGCTGCAATGAAAGGGTGTACGCTCAAAGTAATACCACTTTCATTTTGCTCACTGAGGATATAATTCAGGTTGTTCTCAATATCATCCAGCACAAGCACACTGGCACGGATCTCTCCGGTACCGCCGCAGCTCGGACATTTCTCCATCGTAGTAATGGTCATCTCCGGGCGTACACGCTGACGTGTTAATTGCACCAGTCCGAATTTACTTGGAGGGAGAATGGTATGCTTGGCACGATCTTCTGCCATTTCATTGATCAGGAAGTCGTGAAGTGTTTTACGGTTGGCCGGGTTACGAAGATCGATAAAGTCGACTACCACAATACCGCCCATGTCGCGTAAACGAAGCTGGCGCGCGATTTCCTTAGCCGCTTCCATGTTTACCTGCAACGCGTTCTCTTCCTGGTTCTTCTCGGTGTTACTGCGGTTGCCGCTGTTCACATCGATCACATGAAGGGCTTCGGTATGCTCAATGATCAGGTAGGCTCCGCCAGGAAGGTTCACCGTTTTTCCAAACAGCGACTTGATCTGGCGTTCCACGCCGAAGCTCTCGAACATCGAATCCCTGCCTTTATATAAACGCACGATCTTTTCCTGTTCAGGAGAAATTGTATGGATATAGTTTTTTACATCCTCGTATATCGCCGCATCGTCTACATAAATATGGTTGAAGGATGCATTCAGCAGATCACGCAATACCGTAGAGGTACGGTCGATCTCGCCCATGATCTTACGGGAAGGCTCTGTAGTTTCCAGCTTGGTGGCAAAGCTCCGCCATCTTTCGATCAGCTCCGTAAGGTCGGCATGCATTTCGGCAACACCCTTGCCTTCGGAAACCGTCCGGATGATCACTCCAAAGTTTTTAGGCTTGATGCTTTCTACAATCTTCTTTAAACGGTTACGCTCAGCAGCCGTTTTGATCTTCTTGGAAACAGAGATGGTATCGCTGAAAGGGACCAGCACCACGTAACGCCCGGCCAGGGAAAGCTCGGAGCTTAATCGCGGACCTTTGGAAGAGATCGGCTCCTTCGCGATCTGTACAGGGATCAGT
>CALNCF010000163.1 GCA_937875035.1 uncultured Sphingobacteriaceae bacterium
ATGGCTTGCGGCGTACTTTTTCTGTAAGCTGCCCGCCTTCTTCATACCCGACATATCCCGGAGGCGCGCCCACCAGTCGTGAAACGGCGAACTTTTCCATGTATTCGCTCATGTCTATACGGATCAGCGAGTCCTCACTGTCGAACATAAAGCGTGCAAGCACCTTGGCAAGCTCGGTCTTTCCTACCCCGGTAGGTCCGAGGAAGATAAAGGAGCCGATCGGTTTCTTCGGATCTTTCAGACCTGCACGTGTTCTGCGGATCGCTTTAGCCAGTTTGATGATGGCATCATCCTGGCCGATGATCTGGCCTTTCAGCTCTTCTGCCATCTGCAGCAGGCGCTGGCTGTCGGTCTGTCCCACACGCTGAACCGGGATCCCGGTCATCATGGAAACCACCTCCGCCACATTCTCTTCTGTTACGGTATACTTACGCGTCTTGGTTTCTGCTTCCCACTCGGCCTTTGCTACTTCCAATTGCTCTAACAGCTGTTTCTCCGTGTCGCGCAGCTTGGCCGCTTCTTCATATTTCTGGCTGCGTACCACGCGGTTCTTCTCTACCTTGATCTCTTCGATCTTTTGCTCGATGTCGATGATGTTCTGGGGAACATGAATATTTGTAATGTGTACCCTCGAACCCGCTTCATCCATCGCGTCGATCGCCTTGTCCGGTAAAAAACGGTCGCTCATATAGCGTGTGGTCAGCGACACACAGGCGTCAATAGCTTCCGGCGTATAGGTTACGTTGTGGTGCTCTTCGTACTTTTCTTTAATGTTGTTCAGGATAGACACGGTTTCTTCCGGGGTCGCAGGATCTACGATCACCTTCTGGAAACGACGGTCTAATGCACCGTCCTTCTCAATATACTGGCGGTATTCATCGAGTGTGGTCGCACCGATGCACTGGATCTCACCACGCGCGAGCGCGGGCTTAAACATATTCGAAGCATCCAGCGAACCGGAAGCTCCGCCTGCACCCACAATGGTGTGGATCTCGTCGATGAACAGGATCACATCCGGCGATTTCTCCAGCTCGTTCATTACCGCTTTCATCCGTTCTTCGAACTGGCCACGGTATTTGGTACCCGCTACCAGCGATGCCAGGTCGAGTGTTACCACCCGCTTATTGAATAATACCCTGGATACTTTCCGTTGAACAATGCGCAGCGCAAGCCCTTCGGCGATCGCCGATTTACCCACACCGGGCTCACCGATCAGGATCGGGTTGTTTTTCTTTCTTCTTGATAAGATCTGCGAAACGCGCTCGATCTCTTTCTCCCTGCCCACAATCGGGTCGAGCTTGCCTTCTTCCGCAGCCTTGGTCAGGTCGCGGCCGAAGTTATCCAGCACCGGGGTTTTGGATTTCGAATCGGTCGGTTTCTTCGGAGCAGCAAAGCTGTCCTCATCCTTAAAGCCGTCATCATCCGCCGGGTTCTGAGGAGCCTCGGCAGTAGGGTTGATCTTGAAGTTCTCCAGCTGATTCTTGAAGACCTCATAGTTCACATTGAACTGGTTTAAGATCTGCGATGCGATATTGTCTTCATCGCGGAGTATCGACAGCAACAAATGTTCTGTTCCGATCACTTCGCTCTTAAATATCTTAGCTTCCAGGTAGGTTATCTTTAATACCTTCTCGGCCTGTTTGGTCAAAGGAATATTGCCAAGGTTTACATTCGTACCGGAAGTACTTCTGACAGAATCTTCAACAGATTTTCTCAAACGTTGAGTATCTATGCCAAATGATTTGATCACTTTAATTGCAACACCATCACCCTCACGAATCAAGCCAAGTAACAGATGCTCTGTCCCGATGTAATCATGCCCTAAACGCAAAGCTTCCTCCCTGCTGTAAGAGATCACATCTTTTACTCTTGGTGAAAATTTAGCTTCCATAAATAGCGTTTTTAATAGTTAAATGTGAGAACGATCTAATGTATTAATTTGTTCTACAGGTAACAAAATTATTGTTATCCACAGTCGTCAAAAAGATAAGATTGTTCTATTTATCCATATACGTTGAAAATCATACCAAAGTAAGTTTTTCTGTTTGCCCTGCTCCTTTTTGACAATCAAATTACAGGAACCGGCTGAACCACTGCATCTTTTACTGACATTATTACTGCT
The DNA here is from genome assembly GCA_937875035.1 of uncultured Sphingobacteriaceae bacterium. Taxonomy (GTDB): domain Bacteria; phylum Bacteroidota; class Bacteroidia; order Sphingobacteriales; family Sphingobacteriaceae; genus CALNCF01. Next base: position 2,123 of record CALNCF010000163.1, read on the forward strand.
AAACGCTTAAACCGCACGACAATACTTCCAGATCGCGGCAGCATAAAAAATGTACATTTTCAGGCCATCACTTTGCACTTTTTGCCCATTCACGGCTCCTTTCGCTTTAGGCTAAAGTTTTTACGATATTCGCAGATTAATTCAGCGAACGATGTCAGACGAAAAGATCATTTTTTCAATGGCCGGTGTGAATAAGATTCATCCGCCTCAAAAACAAGTACTAAAAAACATATACCTGTCCTTCTTCTATGGCGCCAAGATCGGCGTGCTGGGACTTAACGGCTCGGGTAAATCGTCCCTGCTGCGCATCATTGCGGGGATCGACAAGTCGTTCCAGGGAGAAGTGGTCTTCTCACCCGGCTATAGCGTGGGTTTCCTGGAGCAGGAACCGCAGCTTGACCCTGACAAGACCGTACGTGAAGTGGTGGAAGAGGGTGTAAAAGGCATTACCGATATCTTAAAGGAATACGAAGAGATCAATGAAAAGTTCGGGCTGCCGGAATATTATGAGGATGCCGACAAGATGGATAAGCTCATGACCCGCCAGGGAGAATTGCAGGACCAGATCGATGCGGCGGGCGGATGGGAGCTTGATAACCGGCTGGAACGGGCTATGGATGCCCTGCGCTGCCCTGACCCGGAAACACCGATCTCCGTACTCTCGGGGGGTGAGCGCCGCCGGGTGGCCCTGTGCCGCCTGCTCCTGCAGGAACCGGATGTGCTCCTACTCGATGAGCCCACCAATCACCTCGACGCGGAATCGATCGACTGGCTCGAACAACATTTACAGCACTATAAGGGAACCGTTATCGCGGTAACCCACGACCGTTATTTCCTGGATAATGTAGCGGGATGGATACTGGAGCTTGACCGTGGGGAAGGAATTCCATGGAAAGGGAACTACTCTTCATGGCTGGATCAGAAGTCAAAAAGACTGGCCCAGGAAGATAAGCAGGAGTCGAAACGCCAGAAAACACTGGAGCGCGAGCTGGAATGGGCGCGTATGTCGCCGAAGGCCCGTCATGCCAAATCCAAAGCCCGCCTGGCCAATTATGAGAAGCTCGCCAGCGAGGAAACCAGGGAGCGTGAAGACCGACTGGAGCTCTTTATTCCGCCGGGACCACGCCTGGGTAATATCGTGATCGAGGCCAACAACATCTCCAAATCGTACGGGGATAAATTACTTTATGAAGATCTTTCTTTTGCCCTGCCTCCGGCGGGCATCGTCGGGATCATCGGTCCGAACGGTGCGGGTAAGACCACGCTGTTCAAGCTGATCACCGGTGAGGAAACACCTGATGCCGGAACATTCCGGATCGGTGAAACCGTGAAACTGGCGCATGTCGACCAGCTTCACAAGGATATGGATCCGGAGAAAACGGTATTCGAAACCATTACCGGGGGTACGGAAAACATGATGCTGGGCAATAAGCAGATCAACTCCAGAGCATATGTATCCCGTTTCAATTTCAACGGGGCCGACCAGCAGAAGAAGATCAGCGTACTATCCGGCGGAGAACGGAACCGGGTTCACCTGGCAATGATGCTGAAGCAGGGTGCGAACGTGCTCCTGCTCGATGAGCCTTCGAACGATATCGATGTGAACACGCTGCGCTCTTTGGAAGAAGCCCTGGAAGAGTTCGGCGGCTGCGCGGTGGTGATCTCTCACGACCGTTGGTTCCTCGACCGGATCTGTACACATATCCTTGCCTTTGAAGGCGACTCGCAGGTGTACTTCTTCGATGGTAATTATACCGAGTATGAAGAGAACCGCAAGAAACGCCTGGGCGATACCGGTCCGAAACGGATCCGCTACAAGAAGCTGAACAATTAACACCTGATGAAAAGCCCCGGAACCGGGGCTTTTTTGTGTTTCGGAAAAGGCCTGATTCTTGCTTTCACCGCTGAAAAAAAAATCAAAGCACCCACTCATCATGACAGCAGAAAAAAACTATATCAGCATTAATAAACAATCCTGGAATAATCGCACAGATGCGCACCTCGCATCCGACTTCTACGATGTAGCCGGCTTCCTGGAAGGTCGTACTTCGCTCAACGATATTGAGCTGGATCTTTTAGGTGATGTGAAAGGAAAAAACATTCTGCATCTTCAATGTCATTTCGGACAGGATACCATCTCCCTGCAACGCATGGGCGCGCAGGTAACCGGTGTGGACCTGTCGGACAAATCCATTGCCAGCGCAAACGAGCTGGCCGGGAAAACCAATGCCGCCGCAAAGTTCATATGCTGCGACCTGTATGATCTGCCCGATCATTTGAACGAACAATTCGACATAGTATATACCAGCTACGGAACCATTGGCTGGCTGCCCGATCTGCAGCGATGGGCGGAGATCATTTCCCGGTATTTAAAGCCGGGTGGTACATTCGTATTCGTAGAATTTCACCCGGTGGTGTGGATGTTCGACGATCATTTTGAGAAGATCGCGTACAATTATTTCAATTCGGGGGCAAT
>CALNCF010000164.1 GCA_937875035.1 uncultured Sphingobacteriaceae bacterium
GAACCGGCTACAAAGGCTCCGATCCCTGCCATTGATTTGGCGAAAGTACCGAAATAGATGTCAACTCCCTGTTGTACACCTTGTTCCTCATCCGTACCGGCGCCGGTCGGACCCATGGTTCCGAAGCCATGGGCATCATCTACCAGTAAACGGAACTCATATTTAGATTTAAGGGCGACAATATCTTTCAGGTTACCCTGTACGCCCGACATCCCGAAAACACCCTCGGTGATCACCAGGATCCCGCCGGATGTACCTTCTACGAGCTTCGTAGCACGTTCGAGCTGCTTTTCGAGGCTCTCCATGTCGTTATGCGTATATACAAAGCGCTTCCCGGCATGTAAGCGTACCCCGTCGATAATACAGGCATGCGATTCGGCATCGTACACGATCACATCGTGACGGCTCACCAGGGCATCAATGATCGACACCATCCCCTGATAACCATAATTCAGCAGGAAAGCATCTTCTCTCTTTACGAACTCTGCCAGCTCTCTTTCCAGGGCTTCGTGGTTATTGGAATTACCAGACATCATCCTTGCTCCCATCGGAAGGCCCAGGCCATATTGTGCGGCACCCTCGGCATCCGCTTTGCGTACTTCCGGGTGATTAGCCAGGCCCAGGTAATTGTTCAGGCTCCACACCAGGTGCTCCTTACCCCTGAAGATCATCCTGTTGCTGATATCACCCTCCAGTTTCGGGAATGTAAAATATCCGTGCGCTGCTTTTGAATGTTGCCCCAAAGGACCCCTGTTCATCGAAATTTTATGAAATAAATCCAAGGTATATAGAAGTTTTAGTGAACACTTTGTTAAAGATCAGGGCAAAAATAGGGATAAATCGGATGGATACAAATTTAAGCGGGGCCGAAACGTGTATACTTCCGTTTATTTCTCTCCCTATTTTCCCGGGTATAACAAACTGAACACACTATCTATATTGTGTACACTGATCCTGACCGTTTCTGACGCGGGCTTGCCGACCGGTATCAGCGCGGGCATATATAAGCCTGCCGGCGATCTCAGGAAATCATCCTCTTCTTCGATCATGAATTCGTTCCCTGCCTGGTTATGCACACGGCTGCTGTCGATGCCTACCACCAGCACCGCCACACGGTTACGCATCTTTACCTGGGCGGTGTATTCCAGCAGGCCATTCACCACTGCAGGACAATTATTAGGAGTGATGAGTAATATCATATCGTATTTTTCCCTGATATCCTGCCGGTAATGCTGCAGCACATGCCGGCGCAGCACGGTCCATTCGGATATGCCGGCGGCGCGCGCGAATTTCACGGTGTCGGAGAGCATGGCCTCGCGGGTGCCGGCCTCATCGGTCCGCGAGTCGATGCACACGTCCAGCACCATCATGATCTCCGAGTTGATCGCCTGCTGCATGGCGATGCTGGACTCGGGGCTGAGGAGCCGGCGGCTGTTGTCGTAGAAGCTGCGGAAGTGCGCGCCCTTCTCCGTGATGAGCCGGTCCTCCGGCAGGGAGAAGATCTGGAAGCCGCCCGAATCGGTGAGCACGCCCCCATCCCATTGCATGAAGGGGTGGATGCCGCCGAAGCGCGGCACGACCCACATGAAGATGATGCCGACGGCCGCCACGCCCGAA
>CALNCF010000165.1 GCA_937875035.1 uncultured Sphingobacteriaceae bacterium
CTTTGCGCAACAGCCGACAGCCTGGAATTTTCCGCCTATGGCAGGGTGATTGCCCTGACACCTTTTCCCTCATTAAATAACAGCGCAGATGTAATAACCCTAACTGATCCATACGGTCGTATTATCGACCGGGTAGCCTATACGGATGCCTGGTATAAGGACCCTCAGAAAAAGCAGGGGGGCTACACACTGGAAAGGATCAGCGGATCGGCAGGCTGCCTCCCATCCTCCAACTGGACAGCCAGTACAGACGTAAAAGGAGGCACACCGGGAGGCAGAAATTCTGTAGCCGGTTCTATACCTGCGGAGGATCATTTAACATTGATCGCGCAGCACATTATTCTTCCCGACAAAGTATTGCTGGAATTCAACCAGGAGATCGATCCGGGAAGAAATAACTACCCTGCTCATTACCATGCAGACCATGGAATAGGTCATCCGCTGAATATTACCTGGCAGGAAGATAGGCCCAGGGAGCTCTTACTGAGATTCAACAGTGAATTCTATCCCGGCATTCTGTATCTATTAAGCTTATCTCAAATGGTCGATTGTCATGGCATTACACAACCCGCATTACATGCAGGATTGTTCTATCCACTTGCGCTTAAGCCCGGCGATATACTGATCAACGAGGTCTTGTTTAACCCCATAAACAATGGGGTTGATTTTGTCGAGATCTATAATAATTCTTCCTTCCCGATCGACCTGCACGAGGTGTACCTGGCTAACACCAATGATACTGACCAGGTACGTACGGTCAGGCGCGTATCAGAAACACCATACCTGTTCCGAAGCGGAGAGCTCTTGGTGCTGAGCACCGACCCGGAAAAAGTGAAGAGCCAGTATTTTACCAGCCGGCCTCATGCTTTTGTCAGGATGGCTACATTCCCGGCATTCAATGATGACAAAGGCTGCGTTCTTATTCTTAACCGGGATAGCCTCCGGATCGACCAGCTCAACTATTCGAAAAAAATGCATTTTGCCCTGATCGATAAACCGGAAGGAATTTCCCTGGAACGTAAAAGCCTTACCCGGCCAGGCAACCATGCTTCCAACTGGGCCTCCGCTTCATTGCAAAGCGGTGGCGCCACACCGGGCGATCCCAATTCACAGCGGACACCTGATCATAGCTCTTCCGCACATAGCGTCACGATCGAGCCCTATACATTCTCTCCCGACAGGGATGGAAAAGATGATGAGCTGGCGATCCGTTACCTGTTCGATCATTCCGACCTGGTCGTGAATATCCAAATATATAATACCTCCGGAAGCCTGGTACGAAAGCTGGTGCAAAGCGAAACAGTAGGAACCAGTGGAATATATTATTGGGACGGGCTCACCGACCGGCAACAGGCGGCAGGTCCGGGAATCTATATCATTTACCTGGAAACATTCGGACCGGATGGAAGAGTGGAAAAATATAAAAGGAGCTGTGTGCTGGCAGAGAAATTCTGATTGATAAAAAGTTTTACCTTTGCTTCGACAAATTACTGAGAGATGACGGAAAAAATTATTGTTATCGGATCGAATGGGCAGATTGGCACCGAGTTAGTATCCGAGTTACGAACGGTTTACGGCGGTTCCAATGTGGTAGCCACCGATATTAAAGAACCGGATTATGACACTAAGAACGCCGGCCCCTTCGAATTCTCCAATGTACTGGATAAAGACAATCTCCGGTCCATCATTGAAAAGCATAAACCAACCCAGGTATACCTTCTCGCCGCATTGCTTTCTGCCGTAGGCGAGCAAAAACCCAAAACAGCCTGGGACCTCAATATGAACGGGCTTCTGAACGTGCTCGATTTTGCGTTGGAATATAAGATCAGGAAAGTGTACTGGCCAAGCTCCATCGCCGTGTTCGGCCCTAACTCACCCAAAGAACAAACCCCGCAATATTGTACCATGGACCCCAATACGGTATATGGTTTCAGTAAGCTTGCCGGCGAACGCTGGTGCGAATATTACTTCCTGAAATACGGGCTCGATGTACGCAGCTTACGCTACCCGGGCTTGATCGGGTGGAAATCCGCACCGGGAGGAGGAACAACGGATTATGCTGTTCACATTTTCCATGAAGCCCTGAAAAACAAAACTTATGAATGCTTCCTGTCGGAAAACACCGAGCTGCCAATGATGCACATGAGCGATGCGATCAAAGCGACGATTGGTATTATGGATGCGGAAGCCAGCCGGGTGAAGATCCGTTCCAGCTATAATGTCGCTGCCATGAGCTTCACCCCAGAATCACTGGCGGAAGAAATACGCAAATACATCCCGGATTTTACCATCACTTATAAAGACAATGGTCCCCGCCAGGCTATCGCCGATTCCTGGCCGAAGAGCATTGACGATTCGTATGCACGTAAAGACTGGGGCTGGCAGCCTGAATATGATCTGCCGGGACTGGTAAAAAACATGATTGAAAATATTAAATAAGGCACTGGCAAGAAGATAATCCGTAATTTGGATTATTTCCATCAGGGCTGATAAACATGCTCAACATGACTTTCGAAGAATTCTTTCAGAAGAAAAAAATAGACCTGGTTCAGCTTGAATTAAATGAGAAAGAATTGTTTGAAGAATTCAGGGCTCATTATGAAGTAATGGGACCGAAAAGCTTTGATCACACGAAGAAATTCAGGTTTAATAAGCTCCGCCTGAAATACCCGCTGAAAGAAGAGCCTGTAAAAAAAGCGGAGCCTTCTGCCGAAGGAGCCGAGAAAACAGCTTACAAGCCGATGTTCCGCAGGCCGGGCGCAGCTCCCAAAGAGTAGCTCACTACCATTTCTTAAATACCACGTATACCGCCAGCAGGATCAGGATAAACCCAACGATATGATTCCATGCGATCTTTTCCGTGCGGAAAAATAAAAGCGTAAAGATCATAAAGACCGTGATCGAGATCGCCGGCCGCATAGAGGATGCGGGCTTGGACGATGAG
>CALNCF010000166.1 GCA_937875035.1 uncultured Sphingobacteriaceae bacterium
TGAGCCTGCTCTACGGGCGGATCCAGGCGCTGCACGGCATCAGCCTGACCGTGGTAAATTCCAAGGACGATTCGTTCTCGGTCGCGATCATCCCTTATACCCATGAGCATACCAACCTGCAGCATGTGCATGCCGGAGATACGGTAAACCTGGAATTCGATATTATCGGGAAATATGTAGCCCGCCTGATGAACCGGCGTCAATAGCGTGAATCAGATTTTATCTTGTAAATAAAAAAGGCTACCCTTGGGTAGCCTTTTCATCTGAAAGTGTTTATTCCGAGAAGCGTTTATCACGGAGGAACTCGGTATCGGTAAGGGTGCCGAGAAAAGCGATGATCTTGTTCTTATCGTCTTCCGACAGCGCGATCCCCAAACGCCCGTCCTGCTTAAGCAGCGGGTCGAGGGTGGATGAATTTTTCACCCCACCGGAATAATGATCCAGCACACTCTTCAGGTCGTAGAATTTACCGTCGTGCATATAAGGCGCCGACTGTATAATGTTACGCAGGGTAACCTGGTAGCGTCCCGGGTCCTTACTGAAATTATTTTTGATACCGTTGTTACGGAACGACCCGTCGGTAAACAGATCGGTACTGTGGCAGCTGCTGCATTTCTGCTCGAACAGCTGCAAGCCCTGTAATTCTTCGGTACTCAGCGAAACACCCTCCCCTCTTACATACTTATCGTATTTGGAATTAGCCGAAACCAGCATCGCCATAAACTGCGAGAGCGCTTTGAAAAAATTCTGCGAAGTAATTTCCGGTGAGCCGAACGCACTTTGAAACAGCGCGGGATACTTTGGGTTACGACGCAGCTTTTCCAGCACATGTGCAGGTGATTCATCCATCTCTACCGGGCTACTGATCGCGTTGATCGGCACCAGGTCGAGGTTGTGCACACCGCCATCCCAGAAAAAATTCTGCTGCCAAAGCACGTTCATGATCGGCAGGGAATTACGCGTGCCCAGCTTGTCGTCGATACCATGGCTTACATCATGCCCGTGCTGGGTGAAGCTGGCGTACTGGTCGTGACAGCTCGCGCAGGAAATGCTGCTATCCCTTGATAATACCGGGTCGTAGAAGAGCATCTTACCCAGGGTAAAGCCTTCCTTCGTCACCGGGTTTTTCGACAGATCGTATACCGGCGCGGGGAAGTTAGACGGCAGCTTCAACGCGAAGGGCTCTTCGGGCTGCTGCTGAACCGTGCCTTCTTCACGGCAGGAAGAAAATACGCAGGCGCTGAACAACAAGATCGTCCAGAATCCTTTTATTTTCCATGCCTGCCTCGCGGCGGATATTTCTTTCATGATGAATCTATAATGTAATCCCGGCGAACCGGGATTACGATCTTTAGTCGTTATGTACATGATCTACCCGGAACATATCCGCATAATTTGCAGAGATCGTTGTAGAAAAAGGTGAGAACATTACCATCGGGTGATCGGCTACCGAAAACGTAGTAGGCGTGGTAAACATCTCCAGGATATTCGCTACGACGTGTACTTCAGGGTGGCTGCCCGAGTTAACCGTTGCTTTATAAGCGGAAGGGAACGCAAGGCTCACTTTTTTCAGGTTGTTGATGGTTGGACTGCTGTAACCGCCGAAGCCTCCCACATGGTAATAAAAGCTGCCGATAGCCCCGGTCGAATCGCGCGCGATCTGCGGAGAGGTTCCTTCTACCTTCATAAAGATATATCCGCTGTTCCAGGTCCAGTACATGCCCGCTGCGCCGGTTACCGGATCAAGCACACCGGTACGCTCGCTGATGTCGGATACGCTCTTCGCGCTGTCTACACCGATCACGAAATGAACACCGGTATAGGTTCCTGCCGGGATGGAATCCAGGGTGATCTCCTTGGATGCTTTGTCCTGCTCTTTCACCAGGAAATAGCTTTTATCCTTAGGTACTACATACACCGAACCGTCTTCGCGAACCAGCTCGATATTGCTGATGTAATAGTTGAACATGGAGAAGCGCACGGTATCCCCGTTCGCTGTAACAAAATCCGTTTCAAAATCGAGCGCGCGGTTTCCGGCACGGTGATCCATGCTGATGGT
>CALNCF010000167.1 GCA_937875035.1 uncultured Sphingobacteriaceae bacterium
GGGGAACTCGAAGCCTGCCTGGCTGATGTTGTGCTTGTTGATCGGAAGAGTAACCAGGGCCTGGATCTTGTTCAGAAGCAGGTCTTCGGTTGCCTTTTCCAGCGATAAACGGGCGTATTTGCCCCCGGCTTCGGTCGACTGGCCTACTTCCAGCTTTACCTCTTCCTGCCAGCAATTGATCAGGTTTGCCCTTTTAGGGTTGGACTGCTCAGCGGCTGGGATAATGTTAAAGCTGAAATCCTGGATGTTCAGCATCTTCCGGTGAAATGAAGTTACCTTGGAAGAGCCGTACACAATGGGGGTAAAGAATTCCAGGATCCGGTTGTCGAGCATGGCTTTCAGAAGCACCTCAACGCCTATTCCATTGATATCGCCGAGAGAGATCCCTATTTTAATTTTTTCAGATTCGTTCATTTTGATTTGCTTACTTTTTTGAAGAAGTCATATAATAACCGTACGCCTACGCCGGTGCCATTCTTACCCCGGTATGAATCGGAAGCATGGAGGTATGCCGGCGCGGCAATGTCGAAGTGCATCCATGGGTAATCCGTAAAATGCTGCAGGAACTTACCCGCCGTGATGGCTCCGGCTACCGGACCGCCGATGTTCTTCAGGTCGGCAATATCGGATTTGATCAGCTCTGCGTATTCATCCCAGATCGGAAATTCTACCAGGCGTTCGTAGGTATTGTTCCCGCTCTCCTTTAACTGGTTCTTGGCTGCTTCGGAAGCGGTACCCATGCACACAATGCCATAAGCTCCGACGGCCGCCGCTGCCGCGCCTGTAAGGGTTGCCAGGTCGATCACCAGCTCCGGCTTATATTGTCTGGCATAGCTGAGGGCGTCGGCCAGGATGAGGCGTCCTTCCGCATCGGTATTCAGTACCTCTACCGTAGTGCCATCGTATTGCCTGATCACGTCCCCGGGCACATAGGCATCGCCGCCCGGACGGTTATCCGTAGCCGGGATCAGTCCGATAATATGAACGGGTAATTTCATCTTCGCCACGGCATACATGGCACCCACTACGGCCGCAGCCCCGCCCATGTCGCACTTCATGTAATCCATGGAATTAGGGGTCGGCTTCAGGCTTAACCCGCCCGTATCGTATACTACACCCTTTCCAACGAGCACATAAGGTTTTTTATTCACTGCTTTTGCAGGCTTGTATTCTATAATGTTGAAGGTAGGAGGCAGCACACTGCCCTTGTTTACCGCCAGGATGCCACCCATTTTCAGGGCTTCGATCTTTTTCTTGTCGAACACGGTCACTTTCATGCCGGCGTCCTTACCCGCTTTCCTGATCTCTTCGGAGAATTTCGTGGCGGTGAGGTAGGAAAGCGGCTCATTCACCAGGTCCCTGGAGAGAAAATTGCCACCGGCAATGCAGGTAACCTCTTTCAGCGCTTCGGCCTTTAATTTCTTAGCGGCAATACTGATCTTTTGAAGGCTGTAAAGGCTTTTGCTGCCGTCTTTCTTATACTTCAGGAATTGGTAGGAGCTCATCATCATTCCTTCCGCATAAGCAGGGAGGAAGGTTTCGAGAGTATCAGCAGATATAACCGTAGCTTCGGCTGCTTTCAGATCGCACAGCGCCTGGTATGCTTTGTTTGCCGCTCTCCGCATAGTCTCGGCCGTTTTGTAGGGTTCGGCTGTGGATTTGATAGTTTGAAGGATGATGCACTTACCGTTTTCTGTATAGGTAATAAAGCTACGCTCTTTTTTCAGCTCAGCCTTGAAATAACGTACCTGTTCCGGGTCGAGCAGGCCGGTTTTTTCGGGGCTGCCTGATTCTTCGCAGAGTATGACCAGGTTCTTGTATGCTTTTACAGAGGGGATTAATTCCAGTTTCATTCGTATTCGCCTGTTTGATTTAAGTATGTATGTTCCTGTATATTGAAGGTAGGATCAAGCGTCGCAAAACTCTTTACAGCCCGTCCTGATTCGGATATTTCTCAAAATACTGCGGCAAATTAATTAAAATTGTCAGGATTAATAAAATGAGTTCAACCGAAAGGATATGCAGGTACGCGCGAAAAAACATTTAGGACAACATTTTCTCAACGATAAAAATATAGCCCGGAAAATTGTAGACAGCCTCGAAGATCCGGGAGCAGCGAAAGATGTGCTGGAGGTAGGACCGGGTATGGGTGTGCTGACCGATTTCCTGGTAGAGAAGCCCGCATACCGTATTCACCTGATCGATATCGACCGGGAATCCATCGCATATCTGCATAAGAAATACCCTGCCCTGGGTGAGCAGATCATAGAAGGGGATTTCCTGAAGATGGACTTCAGCGCCTATTTCCCGGATCAGCTTTCCATCATCGGTAATTTTCCGTATAATATCTCTTCCCAGATCCTTTTTAAGATGATCGACAACCGGGAGAAGGTAGAAGAGATGGTCGGGATGTTCCAGAAAGAGGTTGCCGAACGGGTGATCGCGAAGCCGGGTACCAAGGAATACGGTATTCTGAGTGTGTTTATGCAGGCATACTTTGATGTTACATACTTGTTTACAGTGAACCCCGGCGTATTTAACCCGCCGCCGAAGGTGAAATCGGCAGTGATCAAAGCGCTGCGGAAGCCTTCACTTCACCTCGATTGCGATGAGAAGCTCTTTTTCGAGGTTGTGAAGCTCGGTTTTAACCAGCGGAGAAAGACGCTTCGTAATTCTTTAAAGCGCTTTATGAAGCCGGCGATTACAGAAATGGAGATCTTCGACCTGCGCCCGGAGCGTTTGGGCGTGGAGGAGTTTGTACAGATTACAAATCTATTTAGCGACAAGTCATGATGAACGTTTTAGTGATCGATGATCTTCACCCGGTTTTCATGGAAGACCTGCGATCTGCAGGCTACCGGGTACTGTATCGCCCGGACATTACCCGGGAAGAAACCCTGGAGATTATCCATGATTTCGATATCATAGCCCTGCGTTCCAAGTTTGATATAACAAGAGAGGTGATGGATAAGGCCCTGAAGCTGCAATGCATTGCCCGTGCCGGCGCCGGTATGGATAACATCGACGAAGCATACGCAAAGGAGAAGGGCATGGTGTGCCTCAATGCGCCGGAAGGCAACCGGGATGCGGTGGCTGAGCATGCGGTGGGTATGCTGCTCGACCTCTTCCGGAACATCAGCAAGTCAGACCAGGAAGTACGATCGGGCATCTGGGACCGGGAAGGAAACCGCGGACTTGAGCTGAATGGAAAAACCCTGGGACTGATCGGCTACGGGAATACCGGGAAGAGCCTGGCCAGGAAATTAAGCGGTTTTGATATGAACATACTGGCGTATGATAAGTACCTGTACAATTATTCAGACAGTTACGCGAAAGAGGCAAGCCTGGATACCCTGTACCAGGAAGCAGACATTCTCTCTTTTCATATTCCATTAACTCCCGATACAAAATATTGGGTAAATGATGCGTTTATCCAAACAATTAAAAAGCCTGTATATCTGGTGAATACATCCCGTGGGCAGGTTGTTTCCACTTCCTCGCTTATCGAGGGGTTAAATTCTGGCAGGATTTTAGGGGCGGCTTTGGATGTATTAGAGAACGAACGCCTGGACCGCTTTTCCGAAGAAGAACAGTCATTGTTCGCGCAGTTAAAATCGATGCGTAATGTGGTTCTTACCAGCCATATAGCAGGGTGGACGCGGGAATCCTACTACAAAATATCCAAAGTATTGTCCCTTAAAATAATTACCCGCTTTACTCAACCGTAAAAAGCTGAAAACGAATTTTATAGGTTGATCCGTATGAATTAGCCAATAATTTTTTGTAACATTTCCCTTACTTTTTTTTGGAAGTAACCGAAATTTACAATTATCTTTATAGTTATTATTTATTTCAATAACCCTTAGATCAAATTTATGATGAGAAAGATTTACTTATTTCTACTCTTATTCACAGTTGCCCTAAGTGGTTCTCTGTTTGCACAATCCGGTGCAGGGGAGCTACGAGGTAAGGTTGCGGATAACGTTACGAATGATGGGGTTCCCTTTGCAATTGTCACCGTTGAGCTAAACGGTACTCAGGTTGGCTATCAGCAAACGGATTTCGATGGAAACTTCTCCATCAAGCCTATCAACCCAGGTAAATATGATGTAAAAGTGAAGATCATCGGTTACAACGAGCGTGTTGTGAACGGTGTGATCGTTACATCGAACAAAGCTACCATTATGGGTGACCTTAAGATAGCGCCTAACGCTACTCAGCTAAAGCAGATTGACGTTACTGCCTACAAAGTGCCTGTCATTGAGCAGGATAACACGGTAACCGGCGGTACAATCACTTCCGAAGAAATTAAGCAGTTACCTACCCGTAGCATTAACTCGCTGGTGTCGACTACAGCCGGGGTATACCAGGCTGAAGAAGGTGCCGGGCTGAACGTTAAAGGTTCCCGTACTGATGCAAACGAATATTATGTGGATGGGGTAAAAGTAAGAGGGACAAGCAATCTTCCGCAAGCCGGTATCGAGCAGATCAGTGTGATCACGGGTGGTATTCCTGCACAATACGGTGACGTAACCGGGGGTATCATCAACATTACGACTAAGGGACCTTCACGTGAATACAATGGCGGTGTGGAAGCGGTTACTTCTGAGCTGTTAGACGGCTATCACTATAACCTCGTGGCAGCTAATGCCAGCGGACCTCTTTATACAAAAGATAAGGGTACAGAAAACGAGAAACCACTGGTTGGCTTCTTCCTTTCAGGGGAGTATGAATACCAGGGCGATAAAGATCCTTCTGCAGCCGGTGTGTACCAGGCGAACGACAGCTATTTAAATTATATCAGGGAGAACCCGCTGAAACGTAACCCGATTACAGGGCAGGTATTCAACAATGCTGAATATACCCGTTTAAGCGACCTGGATAAAGTGAAAGCGCAAAGCGGAAACAAGGGCAGGAACTTCAACTATGTAGCCCGTCTGGATTTCCAGCCTTCCAGGAATACTACATTTGCGATCGGTTTTAACGGTTCTTACCAGAAATCCGATATCTATAACAGATTGAACATGCTGTTCAACTCTGATAAGAATGGCGAGCTGACCCGTAGCACGAACCGTGTATACGGAAGATTCGTGCAAAAATTCCCTCAGGATAACGGCTCTGAAGCTCCGAGCCTGATCAAGAATGCTTTCTATACGATCCAGGTGGATTATTCTAATGACATGGTTACTCAACAAGACCGTGATCACAAGGCTGACCTGTTCAACTATGGCTATTTAGGTAAATTTGATATTCGTCACGACCGTTCAAACCCTTTATTGGTTCGTAGCTTATCAGAAAGCGAAAAATTCTACTATGCTCCGGCAGGCGATACGATCCGTCACGTAAATGATGTGACTTCTTATGGCTTTGTAGATACATCTGTATTCTTCCAGGGCGGTGGATACAATCCTTACCTGGAAAACTATAACTACCAGTTATACGATTACCTGAACGGTTCGATACCGGGTAACCTTTCTACTCTTGTAGGTTTAAGAGGTATGAGAAATGGTGACGGACTTGCTCAGTCAGTATATGGTGGCTTATGGACGATGCCGGGTGGTGTATATAATGGTTATATTAAAGCACAAAGAGAGCAGTATCGTGTGTCAGCATCAGCATCAGCCGATATCAAGAATCACTCTATCCAGTTCGGGGTTGAGTATGAGCAACGGGTTGAAGCGCAGTATGTGCTGAATCCAAGAGCATTATGGACTGCCATGAGAGGAAGCATCAATGCGCACAACACCATTGATCCTTTTGACAGAGACAGGGCTACATTCAGTGGAGATACCATGTACTATGCATTGAATGATTCAGGTGCAACCAATTTCTCTACGAACTTCAGAAACAAGCACGGATTGAGCATGAGCGAATATGTAGATATCGACGCTTATGATCCTTCTGCTTTCTCTATCGACATGTTCAATGCGTCTGAATTAATCGACGCACGTCTGATCGATACTTATTACGGTTATGACTATACCGGTAAACGTTCAAGAAAGAAAGTTTCTTTCGCTGATTACTTTACAGATCGTCAGAACCGTCCGGTGGGCGCATACCAGCCAATTTACATGGCCGGTTACATCCAGGATAAATTTACCTTCAGAGACATTATCTTCAACGTCGGTGTACGTGTGGATCGTTTCGACGCGAATCAGCCGGTGTTAAAAGATAAATATTCTATTTACGAAACACAGAAAGCCAGTGTAATGGGTTCTGACAAACCGGCAAACATCGGTGATGACTTCGTGCTTTATGTGGATGATCCTTTGGCATCTTATTCATTAAGCACCGTAAAAGGTTTCCGTAACGGAGATATCTGGTATGATGCAAGCGGTAACGTGGTAAACGATCCGCGTGTGCTGGCTAACTCGAATGGCCGTATCACTCCGTTATTATCAAGCTCAGTAGAAAAGGATCCGGTTACAGGAACTCCGGTTCTGAGCGCATCATCATTCAAAGATTATGAGCCGCAGGTACAGGTTATGCCACGTATCTCTTTCTCATTCCCTATTTCTGATGAGGCAAACTTCTTTGCGAACTACGACGTGCTGACTCAGAGACCACGTAACCTGGATGGGGTAATTTCTAATCCGATCGACTACGTAAGATATGAGTCTGGTCTGGGTGGTTCATCAGCGATCCTGATCAGCCCTGATCTGAGACCTGAGAAAACAATCAGTTACCAGTTCGGTTTCAAGCAACGCGTAAGCCAGAGTTCAGCAATTACGCTGACAGCTTTCTACCGTGAGCTGAAAGACAACTTACAGATGGTAAGAATTGAAAACGCATATCCATCTGGTACTTATACTTCATATGCTAACCAGGATTTCGGTACCATTACCGGTTTAACGGTTGGTTATGATCTGAGAAGAACGAACAACGTAAGCTTAAATGCTGCGTACACCCTTCAGTTTGCGAATGGTACAGGTTCTACTTCTACATCTGCCAACAACATGTTGCAATCTAACGAAGGTAATATCCGTATCCCGCTGCCATTAGATAATGACCAGCGTCATACCATCGTAACGAGATTCGATTACCGTTACGGTTCAGGTGCTGATTACAATGGTCCTGCAGGTGCAAGAAGCGTATTAGAGAACTTAGGTGCGAACGTGATCTTCAGAGCAGGTTCGGGTACTCCTTACTCACGTATCTCTACAGATAAACTCGTTAATATCATTGACGCGGCAGATACACGTTTCCGTACGCTGATCGGATCGATCAACGGTTCCCGCTTACCTTGGGAATACAACATCGACCTGAGAATTGACAAGGATTTCAACTTTACGTCTAATGCTGCCGACGGAAAAGGAAAGTCCTCTACGCTTAACGTATATGTGTTGGTTCAGAACGTACTTAATACTATGCGTGTAGCCAGCGTATATGCCGCTACAGGTACTCCGGATGATGATGGTTACTTAACATCACCTCAGGGTATTACTTATGTGAGCGGTCAGTTGGATCCTCAATCTTATGTTGACTTGTATGATATTAGACAGAATAATCCTAATAATTATCGCTCACCTCGGATTATCCGCTTAGGTGCCAGCTATAGTTTTTAATCTCTGATACGTCGTAAAAAATATGATTATGAAAAATATAGTTAGAAAATTAGTTTTCATTGGTTTGCCTGTACTATTCATTGGTGGGCCGGCTTTTGCTAAACAGAAAAAGTATAAGGGGGGAGGGAAAGTCTCACAAACGTACAACATGACCCGTACAACAGGCTTAAGAGCGGCTGACGGTTGTGATCCGGCAACTTCACAGACCGACCTTGATATCAACAACGTTCGTGCTACCGTGCTGAACGGTGGTGATATGTGGTGGGATCTTGCAAATGATGCCAAGTATGAGGTCCCGAAATCAGAGCCTGGTCAGCCTAAAAAGACAGCCTTGTTCGCAAGCGGTGTATGGTTTGGTGGTGTTGATGCGGGTGGTCAGCTGAAGACTGCGGGACAGACCTATCGCCAGTTCCCTAATGCGCAGCCTGGTGCCAACGATTTTTGGCCAGGTCCGCTGGATACAGCGACTGCTTCTATTTCGAGAGAAGAGTGTAAGACATGGGATAAGCATTTCACGGTTTATCAGTCAGATATTGTTAAATACCAGGCTGGTGAGCAACCGGAAAATTACAATAGCGGATCGATCCTCGGATGGCCGGGTAATGGTGATATGTCGAAAGGACAGACACCGTTCCTGGCTCCGTATATTGATGCGGATGGAAACGGAACATACAACCCAAGCAGCGCAGGCGGTAGCGGTGTAGATTATCCTACTCTCGATCCGAGTGTTCCTCAGGCAGTGCCTGACCAGATGATCTGGTGGGTGTTCAACGATAAGGGTAACCTTCACCAGAAATACGCCGGTGCAGAGCCTATCGGTTTGGAAATTCACGCTTTAGCATTCGCTTTCAAAACAGCGAACGAAGTGAACAATATGACTTTCTACAAGTACCGCATTTTCAACCGCGCATTTTCTCCTCTTTTTGATACTTTTTTCGGGATCTTTACTGACCCTGACTTAGGAGATGCAGCGGATGATTATGTTGGCTGTAACATGGAGCTGAAAGATAGTGATGGCCCGTTAGGTCCTGCCCCTACTAAACCAAGAAATATTGGTTATGTATACAATGCAGATAATGACGACGGAACTGCGCAAGGTTATGGTGTTGCTCCTCCATCTGTTGGTATCGACTTCTTTAAAGGTCCTTTAGATGAATTCGGTAACGAATTACCAATGGCACACTTCTTCTATTTCACGAACTCAGCTCCGGATAACGTAAGCGATCCTGATGATGCTGTTGAAATGTATCGTTATTTGAGAGGTTTCTGGGCAGATGGTACCCGTATGACTTATGGAGGTACCGGATACAGCCCGGGCGGTACAGATTATGCTGATTATGCTTTCCCTGGTACAACCGATCCTCAGGGACGTGCTAACTGGTCAGAAATAACAGAAAGTAATACTCCTGGTGACAGACGTATCGTGCAATCGGCCGGACCTTTCCGTCTGGAAGCTGGTGCTGTGAATGAGATCATCCTGGGTGTGGTTTACGGAAGAGCAGGAAACGGTGGTAACAACTTAACATCCATT